>DAIPJJ010000056.1:0-23106 GCA_036770325.1 Terriglobales bacterium | reverse complement strand
GAATAGACATAACGCAGCCAGGGTGTGGAAGGCGTGATCGGTCCCTCGAACACCTGCTTGTAAGATCCATCTTCCATCAGGCGCAGCACTCTCGCAGTCTTCGGAGCGTTGTACTTCGGGTCAAGTTCGAGCACCGCCACCTTTGAGAATCCCGGCGCATAACCGACTTGGCTGTGCGCGATCACCGGCGGCCGCGTCCAGTTCGGAATCACATCCGGCCGGATGTGCCAGACGATGGCACCTGTGGTCTTGTCTGAAGGGATGAGCGAACGCAAAACGAACCAGCCGTTCTGTGCGCGATCGCGTCCATCGAACAGCATAAGATTCGCCGTATCCGAAACTACATTCACTCGGGCGAGCGCGTCGTCAACTCCCAGGGTGAGGCTCTTGCCCTCGGCGAATGGCAATGGCTGCGTGTATCCCTTGGCTTTGTCCCAGTCTTCGAGGTAGTACGCCTTTTTCGGTTCATCCGGCAGAGGCAAAACCTTCGTCATCGGGTCGTTCGGCGTACGCGGGAAGATGCCGGCTTTGGTTCCATCCACCAGGTAAGCCTTGCCCATATAGATCGAGGGCAGGAACTCCAGATTGAAGCCGGCCCGCCCGGCCAGCTTCTGCGGTAGCGGTTTATCGAGATTGATGCTGACCTTCACGCCGCCGGGCTCGGCTGCCACTTCCAATGTGTAACTGAAATCGAAGGTCGGGAAGGCGAGGTCGGCGGTGAGGCGGTTGTTCGCCTTGTCGGCATGGCGGTCTTTGAGAGTCGCAACCAGGTCCCACTGCTCTGGCGTTGGCATCAGGCGCACGTCGCCATTAGTGGCGATGCGATGACCGTGGAGAATCATCTCCATGGCCGTGTTCTTCTGGTCGACAAATACTGGATGGTATGTGCTGTCGTAGAGAAAGACGCTGAAACCCTGGGTGTCGAGGTAATTCTTGTCGGTCACCTTCATGGCAAAATCTGCTGCGGACAAGACAGGGGCCGAGATCAGGGCCAGGAAGAGACAAATTCCCATTCGTATGAACATAGGTCGGTGAGCAGTGCTCCTTTGCGTCAACATGATTTGCGCCAACATGATATGACATGCACGGCGTAATTCGACGTGGCGCAAGAAGGACCGGCGCGACAACTGGACGGAGAACGATGACAAGGGGGCGAAGACTCTGCTTCATGAATCCTTGCTCATGGGAGTGGTTCCTGCATCTCGCGGTCGCCGCTCTATGCGGTGGCCGCTCTCCTGCCATTTGCCATCCAAGACTATAATTGGCTGGGGTATTCGTATGCGTCCGCCGCGAGTAGTTGTCTCGTTGTTGCTGTGCTTCCTCAGCATGGTCTGCGCCGCGGAAAACAAACCCTCTTCTCAACTGAGCGAACAGCACCGGATGCTGCTGATCCGGACCTTCAACTCCGACCTGGTTTACATTCGCACGCGCTTCCCGATGGGCAAGGTCGGCCTGACGATCAAGGATGGAAATGTATCGCCCAGTGGCCAGAAACTGGATGAACTGCTTGCGCTCTGGGGACCTTCAGTCAAGCCGGGAGACCGCGCGCTGATCACCAAATTCGAGCTCAAGGGCGACCGCATGCATTTTGAGATCAACGGCGGTCCGGTGAAGAAGGCGAAGTGGTATCAGCACATTCAAGTGGGCGTCAATGGCGCGGGTGGAACTCCGGGTGGCAATACGCCCGATCCGATCAACAATCCGCGTGGCTCGTATGTGGATTTGGTCTTTGATCACCACGTTCCCGATGTGACGGTCGAGCAGGTCAAGCAGATGTTGTGGCCGGTGTTTGATTTCGATTCGAAGTCGCCGCTTGAGGCGTATTTGGAATCGGTGCCCCCGAAGGTGAAGGAAGCGATCAAGAACCATCAGGTGCTCGTTGGCATGAATCGCGAGATGGTGATTTATGCGAAGGGGCGGCCGCCGAAGAAAATCCGCGAGAAAGATGGTGACGTCGAATACGAAGACTGGATTTACGGCGAACCGCCGCAGGATGTGGACTTCATCCGCGTAGTGGGCGACGAAGTGATTCGCGTCGAGAGCATGAAGGTTGATGGCGAAAAAGTTGTGCGCACGCAGAAAGAAGTTGACCTCGGCGGGCCGCAGGTGGCGAGCGCCGCACAAAAGGAAACCAGGCCGGCGCATGCTCCAACCTTGCGGCGTCCGGGGGAAGAGGCGCCGAGCAGTACGGGGGTAGGGACGTCGAGTCCGCCACCGCTCTCTCCGATTCCTGATCCACCGTCAGCACCACCGAACTTTGTCGCACCGCCCCCCACCCACTGTCATTCCGAAGCGTCAGCGTAGCGTGAAGCGAGGAAACTGCAGTTAGAAGTGCGCCGGTACCCCCACCCACTGTCATTCCGAAGCGCCAGCGGAGCGTAAAGCGAGGAATCTGCAGTTGAAGCCAAGTAGCACGCGGCTGCGCATCTTTATCGCACAGCCAGCCCCACCCACTGTACTTCCGAAGCGTAAGCGAAGAATTTGGCCGACCCTATTGACGTTTTCTGGATGCTACCGCTGCTTTCAGTTTCTCAACTTCGGCAATGCTGAGTCTGCGGAACTCCCCGGGAGGGACATCTAGACTCAAAGGTCCGTAGCGCACGCGTTTGATTTTCTCCACGTGATGGCCGATCTCTTCAAACATGCGGCGGATCTGACGATTGCGGCCCTCGGTTAGCGTCAGCTCGTACCAGGGATTATCCGACTCCCGAATCAGCCGCACCTTCGCCGGCGCGGTCTTGACGCGCGGTGCGCCCTTCCTCCTACTTCTGTCATTCCGGGCGGAGGAGGTGAATCCGCCTGCGGATTCGCCCCCGGAGTCAACGAACCTGCTTTTACCCTGTGTTTGCTTTTCTCGCCGGCCTTGAAATCTGCTTTCCGCCGGAATCGACAATCCACGCCGGATTTTTTCCAGGCCTGTTTCATCGGGCACGCCAGCAACTTTCACCAGATAAACTTTTGGTACATGTGAAGCCGCATGCATCAGCTTGTGCGCGAGGTCGCCGTCGTTTGTCAGTAGCAGCAGACCTTCGCTCGCGTAGTCGAGCCGTCCGACCGGATAAACTCGCACTCGAATTCCGCGCAGCAGGTCCATCACTGTGGGCCGGCCTTCGGGATCGCTCACGGTCGTGACGTATCCCTTGGGTTTGTTCATCAATAGATAGACATGGCGCTCAGCGCCATGCAGCAGCTTACCGTTGACGCGGATGTGGTCACGGTCCGGATCGGCTTTGGTGCCTAGCTCGGTCACGATCTGCCCATTCACCGACACCGCGCCAGAGGTGATTAGTTTCTCGGCATTCCGGCGCGAGGCGATCCCGGCGGCAGCAATAATTTTCTGCAGGCGTTCGGAGGGCATAATGAGGAAAGGGTACCAGACGTAGCGCGCTTCCTCCGTGCGGTGTGCTCTGTGTAACTCTGCGTTCTCTGTGGTGAGGGCTTGAGCTCGCGTCTGATCAGTCCTCCTTCTAAATCCTTGACAGGCGACCCTACTCTGACGAGAATTCGTTGCGAAAGCTTGTTTCGGAGGTATTTGAAATGAGAACTCGCCCCTCGCGGCCCACACCGGCTTTGCTTTATGCGGTCGCTCTCGCCTGCTTTTCTTCCTATCTGGCAGCGCAAGTCGCCTCGTCCGCGGCGGTCTCGCCCACAACGCCGAAACTTCAGGCTGAACTGCTGAAGACTATCGATGCGAGTCATGCGAAAGCAGGAGATGAAGTGACGGCTAAGACTATTACCCCTCTCGATTTCGCGGGTACGAAATATGCTCCCGGCGCCATCTTGAAGGGGCACGTGACGGACGCTGCGCCGGACCATCTCTCTTTGGTGTTCGATTCAATCACGGTCAAAAAGAATTCAACTCCTTTGGGACTCTCACTTCGTGCGGTGATGATGCCGCATGCCCAAGGAACTCCGATTTCTCCACGCGCTGAAGGCGGGGGGAACAACACGGGAATCGATGTGGCGACGCAGCAACCGCGAGGCAGAGGAGACATGTTGCGCAGTCCGACTGCTGCGGCTGAGGACTCATCCAACACCGTATTCCATGGACCAGATGCCTCGGCTTCGAAGCCAGCACCTGCCAATGCACCCGTCGCTGCTACGACTGGAGACGTCATTGGGCTTGACGGCGTTCAATTGAAGGTAAGTGATGATCCCAAAGCGGGCGCAACTTTCCACGCCACGAAGAACCAAAAGCTGCAATTGGAAAAAGGACTGCAAATGATGTTTGCAGTTTCGCTACCGGCATTGGGGAATGTCAGACTCACACCGTAATCCCGGCTGAGAGTGGTGAGAACTAAGGCTCATCTCCAGTATCAGTGAACCAGGCTCGACCAATCCCGTTCGAGATCAAGTCCGGTCCTCTGAGTCGCTAACTCGCGAAATCGTGCATGCAGTTGTCTTCGTAATTCGAGGTCTAATGTATTTAAGACCTCTTTGAGTTCGGCAACACTCAACAAACCTGTCGATACGAAGTATGCGAGTGAAGCCGGGTGCTCCGGCGTAAGGTTCCGGATGTACTCATCCCAGCCGCTGGTTGATCTCAGACACGCGTCCTCAAGAGGAAGAGCGTCCATCAAGCTGAATCTGCTTCGAACGCGGCCTAGAACAGCCTTCGTTTCACTTTCGACTTCAGGATCTGCCAAAAGTTCTTGGTAAAGAACTCTGAACATCCAAGCTGTTTTTTCAAGTTGGTCACGATCGCGCTGCTCGGTCAGCAATTCCGCCCAGGCTGACACGGCCGAACTCCCGATCTTACAAACCTGAGTCAGTGCGCCTAAGCGCTGCCTCGTTTTGGCGATTCGCGATACCGAAAAGTTAACTTGGTAGTAATTCGATGCGTCGCCGACTAGATCGAGTACGATTTCGCGGCAGCCATTTTGGAGGCACTGCTTTTCGGCGGTTGCCTCAATTCCGATAATCCACCAGAACGGTAGGAACCAGTCAGTGCTCAGTAACATTGCCGCCTTATCAGCAGCGGTATCTGGGCTGGCTTTGGTCATGACAACTCGAGCGACCACTACTATGCGGTTTTACTGGTCTCGACTTGCTCTTGGTCTGACTGACCATCTGCTCTTCCAGAGGTCGGCTCCGGTTGCTGTGCTTCGGCGGGAACAAGATCACTCTGGAACGACTCGGCTACTAGCTTTTCGAACTCTTCCATGCTGGGTAGTTCGTGCACGTCTTTCAACCCGAAGCGGAGCAGGAATTCCTTTGTGGTCTTGTAGAGGATGGGGCGTCCGACGACGTCCTTGCGGCCCGAGGTTGTAATGAGCTTGCGGTCGAGCAACGTGGCGATCACGCCGCTCGAATCCACGCCACGAATTTCGCTGATCTCGGGAACAGTGATCGGCTGTTTATAAGCAATGACGGCGAGAGTTTCTAGCGCCTGGAGCGAAAGGCGAATTGGCGGCTTGAGACTCTTTGCGAACGAGCGCACCAGATCGTGCTGCTCGGGCTTCGTGGACATCCGGTATCCGCCGGCCACTTCGCGGATTTCGATGCCGTGCGCATCGACCGCGTATTCGGCCTTGAGTTCGCCGAGAGCGAGCATCACGGCCGAGCGCAGCTCGGTTCCATCGCTGATGCCGGAGGAATCCTTCACGAGCTGAATGATCTGATCGAGCGTGATCGGCGTTTCCGCCGCGTAAATGATGGCTTCAATGTTGGCTTTTAAAGACATAATGATCAGTGGTCAGTGGCTAGTGATCAGTAAAAACAAGTTCGTGAACTAGCCACTGACCACGAGTCACTAGCCACTGTTTCTATCTCCAATCGTCGTTCACCGCTGCTTGCTCCGTCATCACCGAGTCGAATCCTTCGTGCTTGCGCACGAGAATTTCGCCGAATAAACGATCTTGCCGTAGCTGAATCGCCTGGAGGCGAACGAGTTCCAGCATCGCCAGAAACATGCAGACCAGCGCCTGTCGCGATTGCACGTTACGCAGAAACTCTTTCAGGCGAAGCGGACGATCCTCAAGCGACAGCCGCCGGCGCAAGTATTCGATCATCTGGCTGACGGTGACGGTTTCCTCGCTGACATTGATCATCGGGCGCGAACGCGCGCGCTCAAGCACCTGCTGGAATGTCTTCACCAGATCGATGACGTCCGCGGCGAACTCGGGTTCGGTGCCTTCGTCATCGATGAACTCGCGGATGGCGGGATTCGAACGCACTGCATCTTCGATCTGCTGCTTCTGCATTAGCATCTGCGCGGCGGCTTTGAACTTCTCGTGCTCGATCAGGCGGTTTACGAGTTCGGCGCGCGGATCTTCCTGCTCCTCAGACGACGCCGCGGGATCGCGCGGCAGAAGCATCTTCGACTTGATGTGAATCAGAACCGCGGCCATGTAGATGAACTCGGCGGCGACGTTCACATCCAGCTCGCGCAATTTCTCAACATACGCCAGGTATTGCGCCGTGATCTTTGCGATAGGGATGTCGTAGATGTCGATGTCCTGCTTGCGGACAAGATCGAGCAGTAGATCCAGTGGCCCTTCGTAAACGTTGCCAACCGCGACCGCGAAAGGAAAATCGCTGCTGGAAGTCTTATCTTGAGTCTGAGGGACTGCAGAGCGATTGGGCGTACCAGGAAGAGGTTGCCCCGCCGTGGCGTCTTTTGCGACAGGGTGGGGATTCTGATCTTCTTCAACTCTGATTCGCGCTTCTTGCGCCATGAACTACTTCGCTCCCTGAGCGCTGGCGGGCGCTTCGAAATTGAGTGACATCTTCATGGCTTCGCGAACTTCGTTCATGGTCGCGGAAGCCACCTGGCGGGCGTGCTCTGAACCTGCTTCAAGGATATCCCAGGCCAGGCGCGGATTCTCCTCGTATTTTTTGCGTCGTTGCTGCATTGGGTTCAAGATTTGCACAAGCGAATCGGCAGCCCAACTCTTGCACTCGATGCAGCCGATTCCCGCGGTGCGGCAGCCGACATCGACTTTGGCATTGGTCTCTTTGTCGCTGAAAATCTTGTGCAGGTCGCCGACGGGACAAACGTCGGGATTACCGGGATCGGTGCGGCGGACTCGCGCAGGGTCCGTGACCATGGTCTTAAGCTTCTGTCGGACCACCGGCTCGGGATCGGTGAGCATGATGGTGTTGCCGTACGACTTCGACATCTTTCGGCCATCGGTGCCAGGGAGCTTGGCGGCTTTAGTCTTGAGTGCCTGCGGTTCGGGAAACACTGCCCGGCCTTGCACACTGTAAAACTGATTGAACCTTCGCGCGATCTCGCGAGTCAGTTCGACGTGTGCGACCTGGTCTTCGCCGACCGGAACGAAATCGCCTTTGTAGATCATGATGTCGGCAGACTGCAGCACGGGATACCCGAGGAATCCGTAAGTGCCCAGGTCTTTTTCAGCGATGTTCTCGCGCTGCTCTTTATAAGTTGGCACGCGTTCGAGCCAGCCCAGAGGCGTAATCATCGACAAAAGCAGATGCAACTCGGCATGCTGCGGCACGTGCGACTGGATGAACATGGTGCAACGCGCGAGATCAAGGCCGGCGGCCAGCCAATCCATCATGACGTCGAGCGAGTTCTGCTTTACCTGCGAGGTGTCGGCGTAGTCGGTGGTAAGCGCGTGCCAATCGGCGATAAAGAAGAAGCACTCGTATTGGTCCTGCATGGCGACCCAGTTTTGCAGCGCGCCGACGTAGTTGCCGAGATGCAGCTTCCCGGTCGAGCGCATGCCACTTAGAACACGCTTACGTTGGGCCGATGGAGTCATGAGCGTAGAAGCAAAAGATCGAAAGCCCCGACTACGGGTGTGACGATCGCATAAATCAGATTGCCGCCAAGAAAAAATAAAAGCAACAGTCCAAAGATTCCGACCGCGTCGTAAATGCGGCGAATCGACTCGGGCAGGAAATGGCGTAATACATGACTTCCATCCAGAGGCGGAACTGGAATCAGGTTGAACACGGCCAGCAGGACATTGATGGTCATGAATTCGTAAAACAAAACGCAAAACGGCACCAGGACCGATTGTGAAACCAGCGGAGTCGGTCCGACGATCTGATCTACCACTTGCCTTCCCGCCCCTGATGTCAACTTCACAATTAGAAGAACAGCAGTTGCGGCACTGGCGATAGCAAGATTGCTGATGGGGCCGACAACGGAAGTCAAAATATCGTCAAGCATTGGCCGGCGAAAATTCCGCGGATCGACCGGCGTAGGCTTTGCCCATCCGAGCATGGGAATGTTTTGCCAGGCTGCGATCGCCGGCAGGAGCACGGTTCCAATGGGATCGATGTGCTTGATCGGGTTCAGCGTGATTCGTCCCAGCATTCGCGCTGTGGGATCTCCGCGCAAGTTCGCCATCCATGCGTGCGCAGATTCGTGAACGCTGATAGCGAAGATAAATGCGATGATCTGAAAAACTATATCGACGTGATGGAGGGTCATTTGAAATTGAGAAGTTGTGGGATTGGGAATTCATAGATCCCAAGCTCCATCAACAACTCGTTTGTAGCGGATTGTGCTCAGCCCAACTTAGCTTCGATAGTAACAAATCCGGCGCTCGGGCAACGCGTCCGCTGTTCAATAACTGCCGCTCGCCCCTCCGCCGCCTGAGCGGCCGCCTTCGAAGTGCACTTCCTGAGTGGTCGTATGCTGCCCCGCTGTAGCTGCCTGGGACGATACCAGTCCGAATGCGGCGGCGGCGGCATTGGCCAGGTGCTTGTCCTTTGCTGATATCCTTGCGGCGGTGAACCCGTGGCGGATTCCGTTGGGACCACTTGCAAGCCAGCGCCGACTGAGCAGGGCCACAGCCGTCAGCACCACGCCAAGGATCATCGGATCCCAGGTATGCCGTGGCCAGCCGAGATAAGGCTTGTTAGAAACGAGAGTCAGAACCGCGACGATTCCGCCGATCGCGATGACGTATCGGTCTCGTAGACGAATGCCGCGCACGAGCACCCCTACGGGCAAGCACCAGATCAGAACCCACGTGGTCCAGTAAAACGGTTTCACGACTTGGGGCGCCGGCGGGGCCACCGCCCACCAGAGCCGGCTTGGGATTAGCGACAGAAGTCTGAGATTTAACGCCAGGTAAATCCCGAGCCAGAGCAAAGCTTCCGCCGCCGAGTAACTATCCTCGAGATAGTCAAAGTAGTGGCGGGAACGCATGGCGGCAACCATGGCAACGCCGATTGCATAAGTCGCTGCAATGATCAGACGCTCAGCCGCTTGGGACGAAGTCCAGTAACCGGGCAGAAAAGCGACGAAGATCATGGCGGCGAGAAATGCGTATGAAAACCCGAAGCGATGCCAAATCCAAAGTGAAGATATTGCGCCAACGGCGAGAGCAAAAGCCTCAGACTGATGCGATCCCGAGGAAGACCCGCCGCTGAAAAATGCCAGCAGCATTCCCACGCAGAGATAACCAACCGCGCAAGCGGCCAGCGCTTCCTCAATGCCGAAGCGATAGAGCCGGACTCGAGTAGCGGCAACTTCGGCGGCCACATAGAACGCGGCGGCAAAGACTAGTAAGAAACCGCCACTCGTCTGGTCCGATGAATGCGAAAGAAAAACCTCGAAAAAGAGAGCGGCCGCACCGCAGACACTGATCAAGGTGAACAGGAATAGAACTGTTCGCAGATAAATATTTGTGGTACGGAGGTCAGAAACTATTTCTTTTTCCAGACGCTGGTACCGGGCCTGAGTGAGAAAGCCTTCATCGGCCCAATCCTTCAGCAGGGTGCGCGTGCGGAGCGTCTCTTCGCTCGATGCACTGTAAATTCTCACGCCGACCTTCCGAAGCGACGGCCGATTTGCACGAGCACGACGATCATGCCGACTCCGGTAAAGACGAAATAGGTCAGGACAGCGGACCAGTCCATGCCCCCGCGCAGAAAGACCGCGCTAACCCCTACGTAGCCGTAAACTGCGGCATAAGCGACGTAGGCAAACTGGCGACGCACCAGTCCCCAATACAGAGAAGCACCCGAGGCGATCAGCAGGAAGAAAAACCAGATGCCATAGCCTCGCCACTCGAATACACCGGAGAGCAGCGCCCAGAACAAAACGTTAGCGGCAATGTTCAGGTATGTGCCGAAGAAATGCGGTTTGATATTGCGCCTCTCAAGAAGTGTTCCGCCAACCCCAACGAGCACGCAATAAAGAATTGCGCATTGACGATACATCGAGTCCTGATGAGACGGCCAGTGCGAGATCTTCAGCCCGAACCATCCGGCCAGAGATGACAAAGCGAGCGACAGCACGAATCGATTGTCGAAGCGATAAGCAAGGAAGAAAAAGAGAGCTGCCGTCGCGAGGAGATAGAAATCCCACTGGCCCGAGAGTACATGAAACCGGTTTTCGAGATAAGCAAGTTCTACGCACCAGACGAGTGTGCCGAGGTAAAGCACGTAGTCGAAGACCGCAGTCGGTGAAGGCACTTCAGCCGGCGACCAGGCGGAGCCGCGCGAAAAACAGTACCAAAAGCACGCAGCGAGGATGGCGGAGAGAACTGCGACGATCAGAACGTCACCCAACTGTTGCGACCAGGTGGTGACGGTCCAGCCAAGTCCGGCGGCAAACGCCAGCACGCCGACGTAAAGAAGAATGTTCAGCTCAAGAAAAAGCGAGAGTGGCTCTCGACGAGAAAGGGCTGCCAGGTGAGCGTACTGCTCGGACGAGATCGCGCCCTGGTCCTTCCATTGCTTTAGGCGATTGAGAATGGTCATGACGCGTTCGTTCTCCGGACCCGCCACAACGTTCGTGAGCCGTTTGTCGACGCGATGCGCCGAGTCGCCCCACAAACATCCTCATCGTACATTCGAAGGCTGTCGGCGCGTCGAAAAAACGACGGCCGGGTATGCCGAAGGTTACTTGCTGGGGCCGCGAAGATCGGCGGGAGCAATGGTCTTTACCTTGATTGGCTTCGCTGGAACACCGGCCACGATGTTGTAGGGCGCGACATCTTTCGTAGCGACGCCAATCGACCCCACCATGCCGTGCTCGGCGACCCGAACTCCGCTCATCACAGTCGCGTGATAGGTAACGCGAGCGCGCGGCCCGATCTCAGTCCTTTGATTGGTCACGATCATGCCATCGTTCAAGTCGTGCTCGTGCGTGTAAACGTTGGCGTAGTCGGACACAGAGCTGCCAGCGTGAATGATGAGTTCCCCGCGATCATCGAGCAGAACATATTTGTGGATCGTGCAATTATCTTCGACAGTCAAGTTGTAGCCGAATGAGACCTCGACACCGTGGAAAATCTTGACATTGTTGCCGCAGAACTTGAACACATGCTTTGCCAGCATGGCGCGCATGCGAAATCCCAACCAGTGATTCAGGCCAAGCGGTGAGCGGTCGAACATCATCCAGAACCAGATCAGCGGCTTACGCTCGGCATATTTGGCCGCGTCGACATCACCGTAGTATTCAGGCTCAAGCGTAGCGTTACGTGGATCGAAACAATGTGCGAGAGCGCGCTGGGCCAGAGAATCGGCGGGAGCAGCGACAGGCTGGTTCAGATAGATTTCATGCAACGTGTCGCGGACCACCCGGCTGCGATGCTCGGGATCCTTGTTTGAGAACTCGGAGTCGAGGCGGTCGATCCATTCGATAAAGGTCTTTTGCGCTTCTGGTATGGGCTGCAGGTTGCGATATTCGTATCGGGGCATGGTGTCCTCGGCTCGCGATTCCAGACGATGAACAAGAAGGTTACACGAACTGAGGACGCGCCTGGGCAGAGATGGAAGGACACCTGTATCGACCGATTGCAGGAGAAGAGTGTCCGGCCCCCACGACTATTTTTGAATGACTGTGAGTTGGTGTTCGCCCACGACGGCGCTGTCGATTCGATCGGGCAATGCGAATTGAGAGTCGAGTCCGATTTGCGGATATTTGGGCTGCAGAAATTTTTCGACAAACAGTTCTAATACAAAGTGCGGGACTTCAACTCCGTCTAGCGAAACCGAATCAACGTGCACGTAGCCCTGGCCGCCTTCGCCATGCGCGTGTGCTACAACCAGCACCTCATGAACACCGCTGAACATCGAGAGCAGGGGATTCGAGGAGTGCGTGCCCTCCCGAAGCTTGTCGAAATCGATGTGCGCTGTCCCGGAAACCATTCCGGATTCACCAATAAGCTTCACGGATTCGACTCCCGCCGGCAGCTTGACGTTGTCCGAAGCAAGGTAAGCGTTAACTTCGGCTTCGGTGATCGCGGTCGGCGATTTGTTCGGATGTGCAGCGCGGCCGTTTGATTCGATGTGCGCGAGTTTCCGTTCCATTGAAGCCAGGTCGCGAGAATTCGCCGCCGTCGCGTATGACAACAGTGGCAGCAAAAATATGAAGATGGCGCAAATTCTTAAAGTCACGGTTTCAGTTCGGCCTGGGTGGGCGGGTTCGGCACGGGTGAGACTCGGGGCTGCGCAAGCGTTCCAGAGAGGTTGTAGCTGTTGGTGTTTTCGCCGATCATTTTCAGCTTGAGCGCGCCGTTCAGCGTAGCTGTGCCGCTCAACGCATAAACGCCATCGTCAGACTGAAGTTTCGCATCGTCGAAAGAAAGCTGTCCATTCTTAAGCTCGATTCCGCCAGTGAATGAGCTCACGTGGAGCGAATCGGAGTTCTCGCCCAGTACAACGTGTGGGAATATAGCGTTTCCAATGACAAAGCTTGCTCTCAGGTCAGCTTTGTTCAAAACGTCGGCGAGGTTTGATCCCGAGGTAGTGAATGTGTAGTGAGCGGACCCAGAACCGCTGACCCATTGAGTATTGGTAAGATCCGCAAGGTTTCCAAGGGAAATTCCATCCAAACTGCCCATCCCAGAGTAGGCGGGAGGGCTTACGGCAAAATCTGCTTTTACCGCTCCTGCCGCGCGACCATTCAGCACCGTGCCATGAATATCGGTCAGAGAGAGCCGAAAATTCTTGAGGCCCACGTCCGCAGAAAAGTGCGTGCACGCAGTTTTTCCGAGCATGAGCTTATCAACCGTGATGGATCCGGTCGCATTCGCTCTGGATAAGAAAGAATCAGACGTGCCGAGCGCAAGAAGTCGGTACCAGGGCCGCTTTGCGGCTGCAGGGTTCAAGAGTTGGTTTAACTGTGCCGTGCTCACTTGTGGTGAATGTAAGTGGAATTCAAGTGCGCAGGAATCGGGCGTAGAACACGGGCGCGCGATTTGCAATGATCCGCGCCAGGTAGTATCGCGAGCAGACGCGTCGATGTTCGTAACGCGGACTGATTCAGGCGAAATCGCCAGATCGGCGCGGTGAATCTGGAGCGGCGAATTCAAACCACGAACCTGCGCTCGTACAGCTCGAAGCTGGGCCGATCCGGAGATTACCGGAGTCGGGTCGCCCCATGCATCCGACATTGCCAGGTCGAAGCTTGCGACTCCGTCTGCGGAGAATTCAGGCAGAGGTGCGTGCAACATTCGCGCAACCTGCTGCAATCGTTTCAGGGCAGCTTCTCCGCGAACCAAACCGTTGTATCCCGATCGCGTGATTGCAAAATGTGCTTGGACAGAAGCCGGCCTGCCTAGCGCGACTCCAAGTGGACCGATCTGCAGCTCTGGCGATCCGAGAAAGGTCGAAAAAGATTGCACTTGGGCCTTCGATGTAACCAGACGAAAGGGAACTGTACCCAGCAGCAACTCGCTGCCAGTTGTTGCCGAACTCAACCGCAGTCCAAGAATTTCACCGTTGCCCTTCAACTGAGGAACGGCTGATGCATCACGACTCACCGAGAGCATTGCATTGACCACGCCCGCCGATCGCAGATCATTCGGAACCGATCGATTGATATGGCGAACAAGCTCCAGCGCGGGCTGAGCAGACACGTCCTTCGCAAGCAGCGTCAGATGGTAGGAAGGGAACGGAGAACTGATGCTTCCTTTCAATTCTAATGTGCCGTCGCCGGCGGGCGCATTGCAATCAAGGTTTGTGAGCGACTTGCCGGCCGAATCATATTCGGCGGCGCAGTGCGCGGCGGCATGCAGGTTGCCCTCTGTGAGAATATCCTGCCGTCGAAATTCATCGATTGAAACATCAGAATTGATGTGCAGTTTTCTGAGTGTTCCAGTGAATGTACCATCCATTCGCAGACCGCCGCGCCAGCCGTGATCGACACTGGTAAACAACTTCGACAATTGCCCGATCTGCCCCTGCTTCCACTCCCATGAAATCTGGACCGGAGTGTCCTCAACTTCTGGAGAGCGCAGCCAGGTCCCGCTGACATTGATGATGCCTGTGTCGGTGAGATTCGCGTCCGTCCGTATGGGGCTGGCCCGCAGCCGCACTCCCCATTTGTCTTCTGAATCCTGCCACAGCGAAAACTCAGCATTTGTAAGTGCGAAGTGAGTTTTTTCCACCCCATTTTTGAAATTGATGCGTGCGTGGTCGCCTTCAATGTAGGGGAATTCGCGGCGCGGCTCTCTTCTGCCAGAAGCTGTCGGAGCGGTCGAACTCTTCGATGAGCGCTCGATCAGCTCTTCGACATTCCATTTGCCATCGGAGTTGCGGCTCAAGTTCAGGCTGGCATCATTCAAGTTCAGGCTGGAAATCTCGATGCGGCCGCGAAAAAGCGAGCTGACCCGCAACCACGCATTCACGTCGGAGGAGCGGACCATCGGTTCGGCGCCGAAATCGACGGTGTTGTGGATAACAAGATTCTCGAGCTCCAGGCCGGGACGTGGAAGAAAGCGAACGTGTGCGGAGGAAATCTCAACTGGGCGGCCTAACTCTGCCGTCAGAGATGCCGCCACCCTTCTCTGCAGGAGTCCAAATTGCGGCCGAACGAGAAACAGCGCAAGCAGAACCACAAATATGATTCCGATAACGCGTTTGGATCGAAGCTTCTTCAACGAACAACCTTAAGCGTACGTTTCCAGCGGGTCATATCGAAGAAGTGGATGACGGTGTGAGCGAGAAACGAAATCCGATCTCCCCAACTCCGTTGCTGATACTGATCGGATGGTGTTTCGAAAGACCAATAGATGAACATTGGCCGTCCGATAACGTTTTCCTGAGGAATGAAGCCCCAATACCGGCTGTCGAGACTGACATCGCGGTGGTCTCCCATGGCGAAGTAGTTGCCCGGCGGAACGACCAGTTCGCCGTTTTCGATGTGCTGCGGCATCGTCAGTTTCCATTCCGGCGTGACATTGCTGTAATCGGGAGGAGGAACCGACGGAAAATTGTCGCGGTAGTCAGAATCACCAGGATCGAAGCCGGTGTTGTAAACATAGGAAGACTCATCGAGCTTCTGACCGTTGCGGTACACGACGCCATTACGCAGATGAATGTGGTCGCCGGGAATGCCCATGATTCGCTTGACAACGTAGAGGTCGGACTCAGAAGGGGAGAGGAAAACTACTATATCGCCATCATGGATGTGGGTATATGGAACGATGGGCGTGATCCAGTTAGTCTTTGGCGCGAATTGCACGCGGTTCACGAAAACGTGGTCTCCGACGAGCAGCGTGTTTTCCATCGATGACGACGGGATTTCGAACGCCTGCAGGATGAATGTAATAATGAAGAGGCCGGTCACCAGAACTCCGGCCAATGAAGCCAGGAATTCAACTGTAGTTTCTCGCGGTTTTTCGTCCTGCTTTTTCTCTTCCTGCTTTTCTTTTTCTTTGGTTGCCAATCGCGTGCCTCGTTAAAGAAATTTGGTGCGACTGCAGAGAACGATTGTATTGCAGAATCTATTGCACGACTCGCATAGCACGGTTCCAGCGCGTGATCTGCACCAGATGGCTCATGGCATAGACGAAGCGGGCCAGCTTATCGGCATTCGATGAATCGGCCACTTCCTGGTTGCGCATAGACCAGTAAATCACAAGCGGCCTGCCCACGATATTTTCCTGCGGCACGAAGCCCCAATAGCGGCTGTCGAGCGAATCGTCGCGATTGTCCCCCATCACGAAATAGTTTCCCTCGGGAATGATGAGTTGGCCGTCGTCAACCAGCTTGGACATCTCCAGCCGCCAGGAGCCATTCACGCCCATGATTCGCGCTGGGGACTGCGGAAAATCGTCACGGAACACGGCATCGGCGCCGCCGTCACTAGGCCGGAAATAGCGAGCGTATGGCTCGATTTGTGCAACTCCATTCACATACACTGTGCGGTTCAGCAGGCGAATTCGGTCCCCGGGAATGCCGATCACCCGCTTGACGAAATGCACGCCCGGATCGACCGGATAATGAAACACGATGATGTCGCCGTGCTTAATGTGCCGGTAAGGCAAGGCGAAGCCCGGAAGAAAGCTGGTGCCGAAATGCATCTTGTCAACCAGAACGTAATCGCCGACCAGAAGCGTGTTCTCCATCGATTCCGAAGGAATCTGGAACGCTTGCACGACGAAGGTGACAATGAAGACGGCAATTACGACAATTCCCAGAAGCCATTGCATCGATTCGGGCCAGCCGGAGTGGCGCTCCGAATTTTTTTGCACCAGATTCAACGGCTGACTCCAGTTTCCGAATCTTGGGATGCCAGGTATTCGAGCACCTGCCGCGCCGCGTCCTGCTCGGCAGTCTTCTTAGTGGAACCCTGTGCGCGACCAACAAACTCAACCGCGCCATTTCCAGCGGCAATGAGTCTGGCCTCAATGGTGAATGTTTTCTGGTGTTCCGGGCCGGACTCTTTCACCAGCACATATGCCGGCTGTGGGCGCGACGCAGCCTGCAAAGTCTCCTGTAAAGCAGACTTGTAATCCGTGACGGTCGCCGCCTTGCCGCTCGAGATAAATTGTTCGAGTTCCGGCAGAACAATCCGTTGCAGAATCAGCGCGCGCGCAGGTTCAAGGCCAGCATCCAGATAAACCGCACCTACAACTGCTTCAAGCGCGTCCACCAGCAGTGCGGATTTGTTGCGTCCGCCACTCTTTTCCTCGCCGCGACCCAGGCGAAGATATCTGCCAAGGTGTAACTGCTCGGCAACGTGAATCAAATGGTTTTTG
The DNA here is from genome assembly GCA_036770325.1 of Terriglobales bacterium. Taxonomy (GTDB): domain Bacteria; phylum Acidobacteriota; class Terriglobia; order Terriglobales; family Acidobacteriaceae; genus Gp1-AA145. The sequence continues at coordinate 6,187 of DAIPJJ010000056.1, read as the reverse complement.
CTCACCAGGTGTGCGCGCAATTTCGAGAGTTGTCCTTCGTTAAATTGCGGAAAGCGCCGGAACAATTCTTCAGTAGTGACAATACCGAGCACGGCGTCGCCCAAAAATTCGAGCTGCTCGTTATCTAACGCACGCTCGGTGGAGGACGGGCGGAGCATTTCCGCTTCTCTGGCGTGCGAGCTGTGGGTCAGCGCGCGGGCCAGCAATTCAGGCGAAGAAAACGTATGGCCAATGGCTTCTTCAAGGCTGGCCACATCTCGGATTTGCGAGGTCAACATTCGAGAGCTCTTGCATTAGTGATTGGGCGGCGAATTCGAGCCAGGAACAGGTTGTGCCGGCTGCTCTGCAGGTTGCGCCGGGGCATTGCTGTTCGGAGAATTTGATGCTGGCGCGGCGTTCGGAGTCGAATTCCCGTTTGGAACTGAAACCTGAGGACTCGATAGCGGCGTGGATGCGGGCGCAGTGTTGGCCGTCTGGACCAGCAGGCGGTCGCGTTCGTTTCTCGCCATGCCGCCGATTTCAGTGCCCTCCTTGGTCAATTCAACTGCTCGATTCGCCTGTTGCAGCGCCTCACTGTACTTTTTCTGCTGGTCGAGGGCCAGCGCGAGTCGCAGGACAACAACAGGATCGGTATTCGCAGTATCGGTATCGAGCGCCTGGCGTAGTTTGGTCTCCGCTTCGGGAAAGTTTTCCTGTTTGTAATAAATGGTCCCAACAATGGCCAACGCGGTGGAGCGCAAATATTTCCTGTAGGTCTCGACCTTCTCTGGCGGAGTGCCGGCGGGAACGGCTAGATCGGTGTCAATCGTCTTCAACGCATGTTGGGCGTACTCGAGCACTTGTTCTTCCCGCTGCTGGCGATCAAGGTCCGTTGGCGTCGTATGTTCTTCGAGAACTTCAGCAACGCCAATCAGCGCTTCGGGGTCGTCTTTATCGATGGCCAGGACCTTCATTCCCATGTCCATCATCTTTTGCGAATTGCCAATGTCCTGATAACTGCTCATCGCGGCCCGGTAGAGAAGCACGCGCGCATCGCTCGTGGGAAACTTCGCGGCAAAATCGTCGGCAGCCTTTTCCATTGCTGGCGGGTTGAGTGAATTGGCCGCCGCAGTCTGGTAGGCCTGGTATTCCTCTTTCGTCTTCGTCTGGATAGGAGGCCGCACTGTCGGCGAAGAGCTTGTTGTTTGCGGCTGGGCTGACGGCGCAGGTGACGAGGGGACAGTTGCCGTCTGCGCCGTCGCTGGCGGCTGCGACTGTGATTGCCCTCCAGCAAAATTCGATGCAAGCAGGGGAATGAAGAGCGCGGCAACTTGCACCCACGCCCGGCCGAGCAGGCGATTCCGTGCTAGTGTTGACGGCGGGCTATTGGCTGTCATTGTCCTGCTGCTGACTATCTTTTTCTTCGTCGGCGCTCTTCGGCCGAGCGTACGGTTTTTGTATTCCCGCTTCGGCAGCGGCTTTCGCTTCCGGCAGCGAGTTGCTTGCGCCTTCTGCGGCTTTGTAGTGCTCTACCGCTTTCGCACGCAGTGGCCCGCCCTCATCATTGTCTTCGAGATCGTAGATGCGGCCGAGGTAGATATTCGACCACGCCACGACACGCGGCTCGCTGGTTGCCTGTAGCGCCTTCTCGAAATAATCCCGCGCGCCGTCGATATTTCGATTCAGCGAAATCTGCGCCAGAATAAACAGTGCCCGTCCCGGGTCCTCCGTCTTTTCAGCCAGAGCTTGCTGGGCCAGCTTTTCTGCTGTCTGCGTATCGCCGGCAGACAAACGCTCCTGGGCGCTTGAGAGCAGTTTCCCTTCCTTTGGTCGATCCAGGTGCAAAATCTCGGGATCGGAAGCGCTGGCGAACTCCATCTGCTGTGTCTGCTTGACGAGTTGGCGAACGTTGATGCCAGAAATGATTGGAGTCAGAGAGTTCTTGAACCCGATGTTGTCTTTCTCGAACGACAGCAGCTTTTCGTAAAAATATTCCGTCAGCACAAATCCCTGCGCCATGGATGCATCCACCGCTTGCTGTTGTTCCGGAAGAGTGGCTTTCCGATTATTCAGCGTCCGCGCTTCAACCGCCCGAATAGCGCATTCCGTTGTCAGCAGCGATGGATCGTCTTTGAACGCCTCATCCATCGGCGCGAGCCGCAGCGCGTCCATCAGCGGGCTGAGCGCGGCCAGATTTCCGGCGTATCTTCCGATCATCGGATCAAGCAGGTAGTGCAGGTACGCGTGACGAATCTGGTCCATCTTTATGGACGCGTTTGTGCCGGGAGTGATGACTACGTAGTACTCAAGGCTGTAGTTCCGTGCGTTCGTTTCAGACGGCGCCCCCATCGGCTCCACGTAGATGGTGAAGGTACGACCCGAATAGCTATTCGATGGCATCCGGAGATAAAGCTCGGTATCGAGGGTCATCTTCTGGAGCGCGTCTCGAAAGCGATCCGTCAGTTGTTCGTAGGTGTCGCTGTGCTTCTCCCAGATGTCGTGAATCCCAGCTTCTGTATAAAACTTGCCGAGCAGCGGTACCATGCCAAGCAGTCCACTCACGTCAGGCGGAACATCAGCCTCTTTGCCTTTCAGAGTGAACGCAGGCGGCGGATTCAGATAAAGCCCCAGAGAAACATACTGGGAGAGGGTCAGGGTGTCATTTTTCTGCTGGTGATCGTGATAGAAGGAGCAAATGCCATCAGCCGCGGCCTTTGCGTCTGCAGAAGCCTCGAGGTTGCGGCCAATTTCGCCACGGACCGCAATTCGCACGGGATCGGACGGCGCCAGCTCGGCGTCGTAGCCGCACATGTTGATCGCCGAGAGCACCGTAAATAGTGACTCGTTGGTATCGAGCGTGACGAAACTTTGAACGACCGCAGTCTGCCTCGGTTGGGATTGTGGGTTGGCTGGGGCTTGCTCGTTGGCCGGGGGCTGCGCGTTGTTCGGAGCTTGTGTGTTGTCCGAGGTTTGCGCGAAAGCGAAGTTGCTGAAGGCAAGCAGAGCTAAAAGACAACACGCCTGTTTGAGAGCTGGAAAAGAGAAACTCAGGAAAACCTCCCGCGCGGGCAGACCATGGCCTGAAGACGCCGACGCCAGAAACTCTAGCTTTACAAAAGTTTAAGAGTTCCCTTGCTGGTGGTCAAACGGTTGCGGGGATAGGAGATAACGAAGTTGAAATGACACATCAATAGTGTCTAATTAGTAACGAGCTGACGCCGTTGACGTTGACGTTGCAGTTGCCGTTGATGTTGGAGCTGCGCGCGCTCGCTGCCGCTCGCGCCGGGAAACGGTGGAGTGGACGTGGATGTTGAGCTGGGGCTGTGTGGAGGGATGTCAATGAGTGATATGGGGATTTATCAACATCTAGAGACGAGTTGAGGGATAATCATCGGCATGAGCAAGGTGAAATCGCCTAACGAAAAGAAGCGTCCGAGCCTGCACAAGGATTGTCGGAATGTATGTGGCGAGTGCCCCACGTCAAGCCGCAAGAATATTCGACGCAGCAAACAGCACGGACATATGGAACTGAGACGGGCAGCCAATGAGGAGCTACGCTCTCTTGCAGGTGTCAGCAACGAATCAGTCAGGGCCGGAACGCCTGATGGTTCACTTAGGCGCTGACTGCCTGTGTAAGCGTGACGTGGTTTTGCGGTTGGTTATTTCTGCGCTGTGCGGGTTGATTCTTGCCGACGTAGTTTGCCGTTTTCTGGTGTGGTCGGCTTCAAGGACGCCCGGCGTTTCAAGTTCATCGTAACGGGCCAGTAGTCTTTGTGCTTGCTCAGACAGCAACCTAGCACGCTTTACAGAGTTGCGCGCGGCTGTTTTGATCTGTTCGGCCTGCTCAATAGCTCGGCGAACGCTTTTTATCAGTTCATCGCTCACTCAATAAAAAATGCCAAACATTCATTCCGGGTTCAAGCGCCAGAAAACGCCAGCCACTCTACCGTGGTGTGTTGGGCTTCTTCAGGGGGATGTTTTGGTGGATTCGCGGCTTTCTTGTGATCCGCCAAGGATTGCCGCATGATGCTAGAGGTTTCGCGCATCTCCTCGGCAAGTTCGCGCATTTTGTCAGCGATCACGTGGTGGGTTCTTCACTATGGGTTGAAGTGTAGCACCCTGCCGTGCTGTGTGGTTCGATTCTATGTGGCGGGCTTGTTCACAATGCGGATTAGCCGTTGTTCACTTCACGTAGCGAATTTGTCATCGCTCTTGTCTGCGTTTTTCAACCCGAATCAGCGCTTCAAGCAGCGCTGGTGGCCGGTCTACGTCCAGAACTATGTCATCGTATTCAAAATCTTCTTTGTCCCGGCTCTTCTGCGTAATCGCTACTACCGGGCAGTCGCCGTCCAATTGCTTGATTAGGCTGGCGAATTCCTTGGCTGATTTTTTGGACAGAGTGTAGCTGATTATGGCCGCATCGAAGCCGCCTGCTCGTATCGCGGAAAGCGCGGCATTCTTGTTTTCAGGAAATATGACGTGAAAGCCGTGCGACTCCAGAAAGGCGGCCCGGTAATAGCCAAGCTCCAATTGCTGCCCTAGCATCAGAACAATCATGCCCACCTGCTCCACTACTTACATTTGACCAACGCTAATCAAGCCGTGAGCACCAGATGGCGCGCTACGCATGGCTAAAGGCAACCGAACGTCCGAAGTTGCATGCTTCATTCCAAGCTGATTTTTTGGCCCTGTGGGCACATTGATTCAGCCGGGGGATTATTTCTGGCGCGAAGCCTTGCCGCGTTTCCGTTTTCCGGTTCGCGGCGCTTCGATGGCCTGTCGTATCTCCGCCTTCAACGAAGATAACTTCGGATCATCGGGCGGCGTCATGCGGATCGTTTCTAAATCTTGAAGCGCATTGTCCAATGCTTCCTGTGTTTTTTTCAACGATTCGTCGCGCATGACACTCCCAAGCCTACTTCATAGATTGCCACACCACTGGGCAATTTTTCCCTACAGTGAATTGGTTATTTTTATCGGCGCGGTTCCCCCAGTTTCCAAGGATACGAACGGGGTGGCGCGCGGCGGTGCGGGCGGGATTTAGTCGGTTTCACAGCAACAGGTATTTTAATTCCGGTCAACTTGCCGGGCAATACGAAAAAACTTCGCACGACCAGCCGAAAAGTGGCATCGTATATACCCTACGCACTTTTCCGTGCCCCGGTTCAAAACGGCGGTCTTCTGCGCAGAGAAAGCGCAGATCGCCAATGCAGAAGAGTTCCTCCTCGTCACACCTTGCAAGACTTTCGATAAGCCTGTCCAAGAAATCCGAGGAGTTGACGCGCAAGTCTGAAATCCTATTGGTGGCATCACGACGATTACGGGAAAGATTAAAACTTCAAACCCAGCGAAGCGTTAGCGGCTGTGAAACTGTGAGGCAGATTGTTCGGCTGAGTGCTGACCACTGACGGGCAATTCGGAAGTTTAACTATTGTAAACAGGCGTTATCACAAGTGTGCGCTTTTTATTCGCCAAGTCATCAAATCGCGCCTATTTTTCGGAGGGCTGACGCGAGCACAGCCTGATTCCGTGCTTGTGGCTGGCTCGTACCCGTCAGCGTTCTTGCTAACATCGAACGTGACTTGTTTGTGAGACGCATTAAGGAGGCGCACCGAAATCTTTTCAGCGCAGGTAATACCTTGGTTTGCCATTCATTGCGTCGCGGATCGCAATTCAATTGGTAGAGACTTACCAAGCGGAGATGAGGGCGACGAGATAATTTCGATCTTTGTCGTCCTGTGGTTTGTGTTCTACGTCGCGGGGAATTGGGCAGCCGTTGAAAGACCAGCCGAACTTGACAGGAAATTCCCAATCAGTAGTCCGGAGCTACGTGCAAGAAGCAAGGCATTCTACGAATGGCTTGCCTCTCACGGGCGAAACAGTCATTGACTCTAATATCGCGATAATCACTGAGTGCGGGTGCCTCACCTCCTCCGTTTAGGAAACGTGGAAACCTGGACTACACCATTCCCTCACGCTGCCCGGATCTTCATCTTCACTCCTGACCAGTCGTTCACACGTACTGGGACCTGCTCGCCATAGGCGTAGGCTCGAAAGCTGCTCCACTTCCATTGATCGGGACTCACCGCCAGTCCTCGTTTCACAGGGTTCCTATGTATGAAAACGAAGATTCTCACGATGTTTGCGCGCCCCAGACGTTGAAGTCATAGAAGCGCCGCTGCAAGAAATGCCTTGGCGATCCGTAACG
>DAIPJJ010000239.1:0-5583 GCA_036770325.1 Terriglobales bacterium | reverse complement strand
GTTTGTTTGGGATCGACACCTTCAACTCGGGCCACGGCATACCTCCTTCTTTTTTTCGATTCTTCGAATTTCATCAGGATTCATTTCGGGATGGGGTGTTAAATGCGGCGTTGAAGCGCTGCTCGCCGGCAATGAACTGGGGAACTACGTCCCAGACAGCGAATTCTCGTGTCGCAGTCTGACCGGGGAGAATACCTTTGGATTGTGATCTTGATTCCCAGCGGTGCAGGGGTCCTTCGACTGCGCAGGACCATTCATTCTGAATGATCCTGCTTCGCTCAGGATGACAGGGTTTGGAGTTGCTATTACAAGCCGAACAGTCAGGATGACAGAAGGTTTGGAATGTTACAGGCCGAAGAGTTCGCGCAGGCGTTTGGTTTGGGCGCGGCTGACGGGGATTTCGGTTTGCTTCTTGTCATCCATGCGGAGCTGGTAAGAGCTCTTGAACCACGGCACGACTTCCTTGATCCGATTGATGTTTACAAGGAAAGACCGGTGAGCGCGCCAGAACATGTTCTGGTCGAGGCTGTCGAGCAACTCCTCGAGAGTGCGGCAGTTCGACTGGCCTTCCATGCTGTTCGGGCCGCTGGTGACGACGGTGATGATTCCGTCTTCGATCGAAGCGAAACAAATATCTCTCTGATTTACGAGGAAGAGGCGACCGACCGCTTTGAGCAGAATCTTGGCGGTCTGCGGCTTCTGCGATTCGAGCATGCGCACGAGCGTATCGATCTTGTCAGACGGCGTGCTGGCTTCAGACATCGAGCGGGCTTTTTCGATCGATTGCGCCACGCGCTTGCGGTCAAACGGTTTCAGCAGATAATCGACCGCGTTAACTTCGAAGGCGCGGACTGCATATTGATCAAATGCGGTTGAGAAAACGATCTTCGGTAAGGGAATTTTTTTGTCCAGCAGTTTTTTGATCACGCCGAAGCCGTCGAGCCCGGGCATCTGCACGTCAAGAAAAACGAGGTCGGGATTGTGCTCGCGGATCAGGTTCACGGCTTCCAGGCCGTTCTTGCCCTGGGCCACGACGTCGACGTCGCCAATGTTTTTGAGCAGATAGGCCAGCTCGTCGCGCGCGAGCTGCTCGTCATCCACGATGACTGTCGAGAGGGACACGTTCGCTCCTGCTAGGGAGAGTATAGCGGAAGGAGTGCAAGGCAGAGACGCAGGGTGGGCAAGCTCCAGCATTTACACTAAGTCTGTGAACGTGATTTTCGGGATCAATTCGGTGGCTGAGGCGCTCAAAGCGCGTGGACGATCATTCGAGTGGGTTGGGGTTGCGAAGGAGCGAAATGATCTGCGCCTACAAAGATTGATTCAGGAGTGCCGCAACGGCGGTATTCCTGTGCGATTTTTGCCGCGAGTGGAGCTCGATCGCATGGCGCGGACTGCATCTCACCAGGGAGTGGTTGCGGTTACATCGTCGAAGGCCTATGTGGATTTGGATGATGTGCTTGCGGCAAAGCGTGGCGACTATTCTCTGGTGGTCGTGCTGGACGGAGTTGAGGATCCGCACAATTTGGGTGCGATCTTGCGCACGGCGGATGCGTGCGGGGCAAATGGCGTGGTGATTCCGGAGCGGCGGGCGGCGGGAGTGACGGGAACGGTTGCGAAGGCGTCGGCAGGCGCGAGCGCGCATTTGCCGGTGGCGAAGGTGACTAATATTTCGCGAACTATTGAGGAAATGAAGGCCAAAAATTTGTGGATCGTGGGACTCGATGAGCGCGGGAAACAGAGCTACGACGAAGTGGATTACAAGATGGATTGCGCAGTTGTGTTGGGCGCTGAAGGCAAGGGGCTGCACGATCTGGTGAGCCGCAAGTGCGACTTTCTGGTCTCGATTCCTATGCTGGGCGAAGTGCCGTCGCTGAATGTGTCGGTAGCGGCGGGAGTGGTGCTGTACGAAGTTGTGCGGCAGCGGCGGAAGAAATCGGAATGAAGTGGGCTTGCGTTGCCTTGTTCCTGTGCGCCGCGCTGCGGGTTGGCGCGCTCGATCGCGAAGCGTTCACTTTCAACAAATATGATTTGGATGTTCGGATTGAGCCGGAGCAGCAGCGGCTCGGAGTACGTGGAAAGATCACTTTAAGAAATGACTCTAGCTCTCCGCAGCGGAGTATATCTCTGCAAATTTCTTCGTCGCTGAACTGGAGCGCAATCAAGTATCAGAACCAGCCGGTTGAGTTCGTTACTCAGCAATACATATCGGACATCGATCACACCGGTGCATTGTCGGAGGCGATCGTCGTTCTTCCCAAGCCGGTCGCGCCGAAACAGAGCGTTGAGCTTGAAGTCGGGTACGAAGGCGTGATTCAACAGGACGCAACACGGCTGACGCGAATCGGTGTGCCGGAGGACCAGGCAAGACACGCCGAGTGGGACCAGATCGGCCGCAGCTTCACTGCCGTGAGAGGTGTTGGATACGTTGCATGGTATCCGGTGGCAATGGAGGCGGTGAGCATATCCGAGGGCGACAAGGAAGAACAAGCGGTTGCGCGGTGGAAATTGAAAGAGGCGGATTGCGCGATGTCGGTAACCATTAGAACTACTTCCACGGCGTCGATCTTGTTCAGTGGAACTCCTAGCATGTTTTCTATCGCAGGCGAGGAAGGAATAAAGAATACTCGAGTTTATGAAATGGTGAGGTTTGGAGCGAGCGTTCCCACATTCATAGTCGCCAACTACTCGGAAATCGAAAATAAAGACAAGTTTCTCGTGGTCCGATATCTGCCAGGGCAGGAGCAAGCTGCGAAAGAGTACGAAGACGCTGCCGAACAGTTGGACTCAGCGGTTCTGATTGCCAAAAGATTTCTTAACTTACAAATTTTGGGCTTGCCCGATCCAGGGGACGACGCGTTTGTGTCCGAGGGCATGTTGCTGACGCCCCTAAAGCTGCCTTTGCAGAATGACGTAGTATTCAACATCGTATATGCGCGAGCTCTGCATTCGGTTACTTCTCGACGCCTCTGGATTAAGGAAGGGCTGGCACACTATGCGCAGGCAGTGATCGTTGAATCACTACAAAGCAGACAGGCGGCTCTGGACTACCTGCGATCACGCGAGAAGGAGTTGGCTGAAGCGGAGGCGAAAGCTGACCCTGCACACTCGCTTATGAATTCGGGGGACGATACTTACCTGCAGAACAAATCCATGTACGTCTGGTGGATGCTGCGCGACATGGTGGGCGAGAGCGTGTTTACAAGCGCACTGATCAACTACAAAGCGGCAGACGACAACGATCCCGCGTACATGCAGAAGCTGATCGAAAAGGAATCGCATCGCGACTTGCAGTGGTTCTTCGATGACTGGGTGTATCACGATCGCGGGCTGCCGGACTTTCGCATCACGTCCGTCTATCCCAATCCACTGCCGAGCGGCGGATATCTCGTGACAGTGACGGTAGAAAATCTCGGAACTGCGGCGGCGGAAGTCCCGGTAACATTGCACGGTGAACGCGAGAGTACGGAAAGGTTGGTTGTCCCGGCTAAGTCAAAAGCTTCGGTACGGATTGAGACCGCGGCAATGCCTCAATCGGCGACTGTGAATGATGGGAGCGTGCCGGAGAGCGATACGAGCAATAACGAGTTCAAGATTGAATCATTGAATCATTGAATCATTGAATCATTGAATCATTGAATCATTGAATCATTGAAGGTCTCCTCATCTGGTGATTTTGATTTTTCATTGATTCAATGGTCCCATGATTCAATGATTCAATTCCGGAGGGTCTTTGGCTTACATTCAATTTCTTGGCGCGGCGGGCACTGTAACTGGTTCGAAGCATCTGATCAATACCTCTGGCGATCTTGCGGGAAAAGCAGGAACGCAAGTTCTGGTCGATTGCGGGATGTTTCAGGGACAAAAAGAGTGGCGTGAACGCAATTGGCAGAACCTGCCTATCGCCGCACTAGACGTTGAATTTTTGATTCTGACCCATGCGCATCTCGACCATTGCGGCTGGATTCCGCGGCTGGTGAAACAGGGCTTTCGCGGCACGATTTTTGCGACGCAGCCGACAATCGATCTCTGCGGGATTATTCTCCCCGACTCTGGCCACCTGCAGGAAGAGGATGCGGAGTTTCACAACCAGCACAAGACTTCGCGGCACGATCCGGCGCTGCCGCTCTACACCGAGCAGGAAGCACGCGACTGCATGCAGTATTTCAAGCCGGTGAACTTCGGAGAGACCAAGCAGCTCTCGCCTGATGTTTCATTCCGCTTCGTCCATGCCGCGCACATTCTGGGTTCGTCGATGGCGGAGATCACATTGGCAGGCGAGGGAGGTCCATCGAAACGGCTGTTGTTCACCGGCGATATCGGGCGCGTGCACGATCAGAATGTCGCGCCGGGGAAGGTGGTGTATCAGGGGCCGCAGCCGGGCGAGAGCGCCGACGTTGTGGTTATGGAATCGACCTACGGAAACCGGCAGCATCCGACAGATGATCCTCGGCCGGAGCTTGCGCGGGTGATTCGGGAAACGGCGCAGCGCGGCGGTAGTGTGATTGTGCCGGCGTTTGCCGTCGAGCGCACGCAGAAGTTCGTTTTCATGCTGAAAGAGATGATGGAAGCCGGTCAGGTACCGCGCATTCCTGTCTATTGCGATAGCCCGATGGCGATCAAGGCGGTTGAGATTTTTCTCAAGCACACGGAGGAGTACAGCGACGCGACAAAGCAGTTGATCGGACGTTATGGTTCCCCGCTTCAATGGCCGGGGTTTCATTTCGCCGAGACGTCACAGGAATCGAAGAAGATCAACGAAGTTCAAGGGCCGTGCATCATCATTTCGTCCAGCGGCATGGTGACGGGGGGCAGAATTCAACATCATCTGGCGCAGCGCTTACCGGATCCGAAGAATACGGTCATTTTTATCGGATTTCAGGCGCCGGGCACGCGAGGGTTCACCATCAAGAGCGGGGCTCCAGAAGTAAAAATGCTTGGGCAGGTCGTGCCGATCCGTGCGCAGATTGCGGCTTTCGAGCAGTTCAGCGATCACGCGGATACACGCGAGCTGCTGGAATGGCTGAGGACGTTTCAGAAAAAACCGTCAGCGGCCTATCTTGTACATGGCGAGCCGTCAGCTTCGTCGCAATTGAAAGATGCGATGACAAAAGAGCTCGGATGGAATGTGCAGGTGGCGCAATGGATGGAGAGGGTGAACATCTGAAAGTTAATGCTGCGATTGACTGAAGCGGACCAACGCTTCGAATTTTTTCGCAGCAGCACCAGAATCAACTGACTTCGCCGCGAGTTGAACGGCGTCTCTCAGATGTTCGGATTTGCCTGCAGCGACTAGAGCAGCCGCCGCATTTATCATTACGACATCGCGCCGTGCAGACTTTTCTCCGCCGAGCACTTTGCGAATGATTGCGGCATTCTCTGGCGCATCAGCTCCGCCTGAGATTGCTTCCAGCGGTGCGCGATCTAACCCGAATTCTTCTGGCGTGACTTCGTAGCTCTTGACCGAACCCTCGCGAACTTCGGCGACGCGAGTAGGGCCGGTAATCGTGATTTCATCGAGTCCGTCCAGGCCATGAACTACGAAGGCGCGATGTGTCCCCAGCATGCTAAGCGCTTCGGCAA
>DAIPJJ010000238.1:0-5590 GCA_036770325.1 Terriglobales bacterium | reverse complement strand
GATGCCATGATTTAAGATTGAGTGTAAAGCACAGCCGTTAGCTCTTAGCACTTAGCTTTTCAACCAAATTCGTCTAGTTTTAGCTAAAGGCGAAGAGCTAATTGCTAAAAGCTTTCTTTTACATGCTCAACGGAAAACGCATCGCCGTCGTAATGCCCGCTTACAACGCGGAGAAGACGCTCGAAGCCACGGTGCAGGAACTGCCGGAAATCGTCGATATTCGGATTCTGGTCGATGACTACAGCTCGGACCGCACGGTTGAAGTGGCGCACAAGCTGAACCTGATTCACTTTGTGCACGATCGCAATTACGGCTACGGCCGCAACCAGCAGACCTGCTATCGCGAGGCGCTGGCGCATGGCGCGGATGTCGTGATCATGGTCCATCCGGATTATCAGTACACTCCACTGCTGGTCACCGCGATGGCCAGCATGGTTGCGTACGGCGTATATGACGTGGTGCTCGGGTCGCGAATCATCGGCGGGCAAGCGCTCCGTGGCGGAATGCCGCTGTACAAATACGTTTTCAACCGACTGCTGACGGCGTTTGAAAATCTATTTCTTGGGATCAAAGTTTCGGAGTATCACACCGGCTATCGCGCATTCAGCCGCGAGGTGCTCACTTCACTTCCGCTGCTCGAAAATTCCGATGACTTTGTGTTCGATAACCAGATGCTCGCCCAGTGCGCATTTTTCGGATTCAAGATCGGCGAAGTTTCCTGCCCCACGAAGTATTTCCCCGAAGCCTCATCGATCAACTTTCGCCGCAGCGTGAAATATGGCCTCGGCGTACTCGCGACCGCGCTACAGTTCGCATTCCAAAAATGGGGCGTCGCAAAGTTCCCCATCTTTAACCGCGATGGAAGAAAGCTCGAGCTGCGGCTTGCCGACTACTACGCGCAGGGCAACGTCCGTGCCACGGTTGGCACTTAGGCTTACTCTCCGAGCCTGCAAATCACAGCCGCAGAATTTCTGTAAGGGCAATTCATTCCGGCAAGCCCCGGGGCTTGCAGCACCACCCAGTTGATCCCGTACTGCTGCCGTAGGCGCTTGAAATCTGCGTCGTCGAAATTCTTCCAGTCCCTCTGCGCCTGGAACTGCTCCCACCATTCTGTGGCCAGTGGGGGAAACATTGCGACAGCGCCGCTGTCTTTGTTCGCATCTGCCAATCGGCTTCGTTGCGCCAAGGCGCGAAAGCCGTTCGTATCCTCTCCGGGAGTTTCCATATAAAAAGGATTGATTGCAAATTGCGCGTCTATGGGCGTGTTTTGCCTGATCCAGAGGAACGCCTGCTGCCATTCGTTCTTCGAGCTGGCCCACGGCCATTCCACCTGCGCGCTCGCCGGGAACAATTGCCGCTGCGCATAAAACATCCCCGCACAAAGAGGCGCGAATAATACCAGCCAGCGCCAGACGCGACGTTTCAGGACGTACTCCGCCGCGAAGCCGCCTATCGCGATCAGCATGAAGACGTAGACAAGATGCAGGCTGCGAAGCGGCTGCAGACGTGCGATTGCCTCAAAGCGCTCGGGGATTGCAACGATCAGGGCGACCGCAAAGTACAAGACTTCATAAATCACTAGTGCCCGGCACAGTCGCTCCAGATTCGTGAGTCTGTGCACGCGAGCGAGCCGCCCGAACCAAATCAGGATCGCAATCGGCGCAAAAATTCCTAGCCACTCATACCAGTGCCAATTCAAAAGGAAGTGCGAGACGTGGAAGCGCATCGCTTCCCGGTATTCCGCCGTGGGCCGGGCAAAGAAATTTGTGAATGGGAAAACCAGCGCCATTGCCGTCGCTGCCCGCGGAATTTTTTCCGTGACGATCAGAATCACGCACAGGCAAATTGCGAACGAACTCATCAATGGATGCACAGCCGCGGCAAACAAGAGCCAGGCAGCCATCCGCCAGTACTTTTTCTTCAGTACCGCGCAAACTGCAAACACACCCGCAAACGCGGCGAGATTTCGCGGATTCAAATATTGGTCCACGAGATAAAGCGCCGTTCCCGCCACGGGCATCGTCAGTAATGACGCCACGAGCGCCGTTGCCCCCCACCGTGCGCGCGCGGTTTCAAAGCAAACTCCACTAACTTCCCAGCAGGCGAGCAGCAGCAAGAAAATCGCGATCAACTGCCAGCCAAACAGCGCATAGCCGAACGGCAGATGCGCAACTCGAACTGATGCCGCGATTAAATTAGGGAACAGCGTCAGGCTGGCATGCGACTCGAAAAATTCAGTTCCCGTCGGAAACAGTTTCGGGTTTAGCAGCTTCTCAATTCCCGGCAGATAGATTTCTGCGTCTTCCGCATAAGGATGGTAGCCATGAACGACCAGGGCTCCGGTCGTCAAAAGCAGAATAATTCCCGTAGTTTTTAGCCTGGACAAGGTTTGAAAAGGCCGCTTCGCTGGAAGAAGTAACCTAAAGAGCAACGGTTCAATTGTCAAACAACTCGCACATTTATACTGTTCTTTGTGCTTTAGCTCCGTGTGATTCAGTGCTATCTGTGTTCGAAATCCTGGATCGGCCACACAGATATACAGAGTTGCACAGGAAATCAAAACCACTTCAGAGAAGGTGCCTTCTACGATGAAGCTGCTGCGTCCGATTGCATTTGCCGTTCTGCTGGTAGGCGGCTTCTTCTATTACACGACTTATCGATCTGGAACTTTTCGTACCGTAAACTCCTCGCCGCCGGCCAAGGTCGAAGTCACCGAGGCTGCCAGCAACGAGGCTTTGGATCAGGAAGAGCAGACCAACATTTCGGTGTACCGCAAGAACATCGGATCGGTGGTAAACGTCACCTCGAAAGCTGTGGGTTTCGATTTCTTTTACGGTTTGGTGCCGCAGGAAGGCCAGGGTTCCGGCTTCATCATTGACCGCGATGGCCATGTTCTTACCAACTATCACGTGATCGACGGCGCCCGTCAGATCGAGGTCACGCTGCACAATCGCAAGAAGTATCGCGCTAGCATCGTAGGCACCGACCGCTCGCACGATCTTGCGGTAGTCCAGATTAAAGCGCCAGATTTAAGCCCAATGACGCTCGGCGATTCGCGCAACCTCCAGGTCGGCCAGAAGGTGTACGCGATCGGCAATCCGTTTGGACTTGCCGGCACGCTGACCAGCGGAATCGTGAGCTCCATCCGCTCCGTTGAAGAACCGAACCAGGTAACCATTGACGACGCTATTCAAACGGATGCCGCGATCAATCCTGGCAACTCCGGTGGGCCGCTGCTCAACTCCCATGGCGAAGTCATCGGGATCAATACCATGATTGCGTCGAACGTCGGCCAGAACGCCGGTATCGGTTTCGCGATTCCCATCAATACCGCGAAGGCCGTGCTTGGTGACCTGCTCACTTTGGGGCGGGTGCGCAGGCCGGTGTTGGGCGTCCAAACCATTCCCATCAGTCCTGATATTGCCGACGAGCTTGGACTGCCTGCAGATTACGGGTTGCTGATCGTGCGTGTCGTGCCGGGCAGCGCGGCTGAGCGCGCCGGATTGCGAGGGGGAACAGAGCGGGCGTACTTCGGCAACTACCAAATCATGATCGGCGGCGACTTAATCGTTGCGATCGACGGCCAGGACGTGCAGGATCAGCAGCAGCTCACCCAAGTCATGAACAATCACCGCGCCGGCGATACTGTGCGGATTACGATCTATCGCGGCAAGCGCAAGCTGGATGTGAACGTCACGCTCGGCGAGGCGCGCGAGCAAGTCTAGCTATTGAATGATGAGTCATTTAGTCATTCACCCATTCAGTCACTTAGTCATTGAATTTATGGTGACTGGTTTTTCAATGATTCAATGATCCGATGATTCAATGATTCAATTCGTGTATGCATCTCGATTCGATACGAAAGCTTTGTCTCTCCTTTCCGCACGCAACGGAGAACCTTCAATGGGAAGATGAGCTCTGCTTCAAAATCGGCGGCAAGATTTTCGCGATGATCGGTCTATCGAGCGTTCCCCAGCCGCTCGTGTTCAAGTGCAATCCCGAGAGCTTTGCCGAGTTGACGGAGCGAGAAGGGGTCGAGCCTGCTCCATATGTCGGCCGCTATAAGTGGGTTATGCTCCGGGGGTTCGATGTATTGCCTGCCTACGAACTAGAGAACCTCATTCGAGAATCGTACGAGATGGTTGCCGTCAAGGCGAAGCTGCCCACAGGCAGAGCGACAAAAATGAAGCCCCGCCGCAAGCGGAAGCTGGCTAGTTGACTCTATTTCAGTGGTGGGCTAGCCTCACAGTTCTGGATATTTACGGGCCTGAAGTAATGCTTACGCACACCTGACTATGCTCAAAGCCGTTTCAACTTATATTTTCGTTAAAGAGCGTCTGCATCCCGGGCTGCTGGACAAACTTGTCAGCGGCGGCGCACAGGCCATCGAAATTTTCGGCGCACGCCAGCACCTGGATTACGCCAACCGCAAGCAGCATGTACGCGAAATTGCCGACTGGTTTCGCACCAGCGGCATCCCGCTGCACTCAGTCCACGCACCGCTCTACTCTGACTACGAATGGGGACGCACCGGCTCTCCGCCGATCAATATTGCATCCACCGACCGCGCTGCGCGGATTGAAGCCATGGACGAAATCAAGCGCGCCATCGAACTGGCCGAACATATTCCGTTCCGTTTCCTCATCCAGCATATCGGCCTGCCGAACGAGTCTTTCAATGAACGGAAATTCGAATCCGCCATGACTTCCGTCGAGCACCTGCGTGCTTTTGCGAAACCGCTGGGCGTGCGCGTCCTGCTGGAAAATATTCCTAACGAACTTTCTCTGCCGGACCGGCTTGTGGAATTCATTCGCACCACGCATTTTGACGACGTAGGTGTCTGCTTCGACACCGGCCATGCCAACATGATGGGTGACGTGGCTTCCGCCTTCGAAACCTTAAAGGGCCAAATCCAGTCCACGCACATCCATGACAACGATAAGGACAAAGACTCCCATCTCTGGCCGGGCGATGGAACTATCGACTGGAAGCAAACGCTGGAGCTGCTGAACCAGGCCCCGAACAAACCGCCGCTGCTGCTTGAAATCGAGGAGAACGAAAAGATCAATCCCATCGAAAAGATGGCAGAAATTTTCGGGAATCTAGTTCCCGCATAAGACAACTCACCGCCGAGTACGCCGAGACCGCCGAGACTTTAAAGTGTTTTCTCTGCGAGCTCTGCGTTCTCGGCGGTGAAATGGTTTTGAGATGAATCCCGTAACAACAATTTCCGAAATCGGCCAGCATGACGGCCAGACTGTCACCATCCGCGGCTGGCTTTACAACCTGCGCGAGAGCGGCAAACTTCTTTTCCCAATTTTTCGCGACGGCAGCGGCGTGATTCAGGGAGTCGTTCCAAAAAATGCAGTGGCGCCAGAGGTTTTCGACGCAATCAAGGGCCTTACTCTTGAATCTAGCGTGATTGTTGAAGGCAAAGTCCGTGCCGATAAACGCGCTCCGGGCGGGTACGAACTTGACGTCTCAAACGTGCAGGTGCTGCAGCGCGTGCCGGACAACGAGCCATTCCCGATTTCCTTGAAAGAACACGGCGTCGATTTCCTGATGGACAACCGCCATCTTTGGATTCGCA
>DAIPJJ010000055.1:0-23542 GCA_036770325.1 Terriglobales bacterium | reverse complement strand
AAGGCTGGTACACGATCTTCGTCACCGATCCCTCGCGCGAGCACATTCGAAATTTTGGTACGGGCCTGGTCGGCTACACCTGGGAGGAAAATGGCCCTGCCCTGGGCGTTCAGTGTGGTCGAGAAACTCTTGAACAAGCAGTTGAAAAGATGGCCTCGCTGCCTTTCGTAGACGTTCTTTATATCCGCTGCGATTGGCGAGACATTCAGTCTGCTCCAGGTAAGCTCTCTCTGTCGCCAGTTTGGCAAGCCACCTTCGATTCCGCCAAGCGCCACAACCTGGGCGTAGCATTTCGGGTTCAACTGTCCAGTCCTAATATTGAGCCGCAGAAACTTTCCATCCCCGACTTTCTGCGTGAAAGAGTTCCAATCGTCAATATCGGCGGCAGGTCCAAAGAGCACAAGACCAGTTTTGATTTCTATGAGCCGCGCTATGACTCGCCGGAATTCCAGAAGGCATTTGCCGAATTGAACGCGTTGCTTGCCGAGCAACTCGATGGCAATCCGCAACTTGAATACATGGACCTGATGATCTATGGCTTCTGGGGCGAAGGCCACACCAGCGATTTGCCCAGTCCATTTCCCGACTATTTGACCGCAGAGAAAACTCTCGTCAAGATGACGCAATTGCAAATCGACACGTGGAAGCGGACGCCTCTGGCAATCAACACGCAACCCGACATCAGCAACGTCGGCAATCGAGAGATACAAGACCTCGCGGTCCGCTCAGGATGCTGGCTGAGGTCTGACAGCCTTATCATGGACGAGCCGATCCAGATCGAGGAGCTCGCCAATCGTCCGCCATGGAGTGCAACCATAATTGAAGACGGCGAAAACCGCCATTACGTGCTTCCCGAGTACGCGGACGAAGAGAAGGCGTGCTTGAGCAAATTGTCGCCGTCCATGCTCACATTTGTGGGAAGCGATAGTGAGGCGTTTCCGAACGACGATTATCCTCACCGCATTGGTGGCCCTATCAAATTTCCCTACCGCGAGACCGCCGGGTTCCACGCGCTCGACATCGGCACCAGCTATTTCGGGCTTTGGACTGAGGCGGACAACATCCGCCGCTATTACGAAAAATATCCGGATTCGTTGCGGGCCATGGAACAAAGACTCGGGTATCGAGTTCGGCCATCCTTAATATGGCAACGAAAACGCTATGACACTATGGAGTTGATCGTGGGCATCGTTAATGAGGGTGTTGCCGGTGTGCCTGGAGTTCTTGGCATTTATGCTGAGACTCCCGACGGCAAAGTCAAAGTTGGCGGCAATCTCGATCCCGGCGAGCCGCGCGCCGGAAAAATTCGCCAGGCGTCTCTGATTCTCCCGAAAGGCATGGACGGCGAACAGATTGTGATACGTGCGGAACTGGAAGTTAAAGGCGTGCGCCGCCCGGTGCGCTGGGCATGTCGTCAGCAGACAAACCCCGATGGCTCTCTAACGATTCGCTTGAAAAAAGGCAGTGACTCCGATTGGAGAAAGGGAGTATAGGTGCCGGACGAAAACGGCAGGCACGATAAATCACTCGGCTTGAATCAACCGATTTGCCGCCGGGACTTTCTCAACTCTACTCTGTTGGCCGCTGGTGGCGTGCTGCTCGGGCCTCTTACTCCACAGCAGTTGCTCGCCAACGCAGCGGCCGCCGAAGAGTGGACCGGCTACGGCGGCGTTGGCGACTACTCCCATTCGAACGGAAACACGCTCGAAGTGATGACCGCCGGGCACCAGATCCGCAGCGGTGACTTCAATGATTCCTTGCCGCCGAACACGATCGACACCGGCGAGGTGTTCGATTGCGTAGTTGTTGGCGGAGGCGTTAGTGGCCTCTCGGCTGCCTTGTTCGTTCAGAAATATGGCGGTTCTAAGCTCACAGCTCTCGTCCTCGAAAATCATCCTGTGTTTGGCGGCGAATCGAAACGAAACGAGTTTATGGTTGACGGCCAGCGCATCATGGGGCCGCAAGGCGCCGATCATTTCCAAGTCCCACTCCCGCACAGCTTCATGGCGCGTTTCTTTGAGTTCATCGGTCTTGATTGGGGGAAATTCGAATATCAGAAGTGGGGGAGTTCAGAACCAGAAATTCCGCTCGGATATAGCTTCGAAGACGCGCGAGGACCAGACGCTTTCTACTTCGGCCCGAAATTTGGGCAAAAACCCGGGAAATGGCTGATCGATCCCTACAAGAACAAACTGCAGGACGCGCCAGTTTCGGAGAAAACTCGCGCCGAACTGCTGCGATACAGCGAGCGGCCTAAAACCGGGCTGCCCTTCGATTATCCGGGAGATGGGAAATCCCGCCAGCTCGACAGCCTGACAATCGAACAATATTTGATCAACAATTACGGCCTGAGCAAAGAAACCATTCAGACCTTCATGGCCGATGAGGGCGGCGGATTCGGCGCGGGGCCTGACGTAGTTTCTGCCTACTGTATCTACGCCTTCGATGTTGATCGTTCGATGGATGAGCCATCGCTTTCCTTCCCCGGCGGCAACGCCGGAATCGCGCGTCACATGGTGAAGACACTCATCCCCGATTCAGTTCTGGGGCCTAAGACGCTCGAAGCAGTCTGCCGAAATAACATCAATTTTGAGGCGCTGGACCGCCCCGCTCAGCCAACAAGAATTCGTCTGAGCAGCACTACAGTGTGGGTGAAGCACGATGGCGACCCTTCCCAATCCAAGTTCGTGACCGTTGCTTACACGCGGGGCGGCAAAGTGTATCGCGTGAAAGCGCGTTCGGTTGTGATGGCCGGCGGATGCTGGACTTCAAAACACATCGTTCGCGATCTTCCCTCCCAACATCGCGAGGCGTACGACCAGTTCTATCGTTCGCCATGCATGATGGCTAACGTCGCTCTGCGCAACTGGCGATTCCTTTACAAGATGGGCATCTCAGGATGCCAGTGGTTCGAAGGGCTGGGCAGCTTCACCGCTATCCGAAAAGTACCCACGTTTTCGACCGACCAAAAGACCATCGGACCAGATTCTCCCGTTGTTCTCACGCTTAAGGTGTTGTTTCCGCACTACGGATTGCCCCTCCAGGAACAAGGCAATCGCGGCCGCGCGCAACTTCTCTCCACTCCGTTCCGTGACTATGAGCGGCAGATTCGCGCGCAACTCACCGAGATGTTCTCCGCTTCCGGCTTCGATGCGTCGCGTGACATCGCCGGCATTGTCCTTAACCGGTGGGGACATGCTTATGTGAGCCCGCAACCTGGATTTTTCTTCGGGAAAGATGGGAATCCGGCGCCGCGCACGGTTTTGCGCGCAGCCCCATTTGGAAGAATTGCTTTTGCTAATACCGATCTCTCGGGAACGCCCGATCATCGCACCGCGATCGGAGAGGCACATCGCGCCGTTGGTCAGTTGCTGGATCAGGTGCTGACCGAATAAGTTTCCGAAGAATTTTCAGCGAGGATGGAGTTCCTACTCCGGCTTGGCCTCGAGTAGCAGATGTCCCCTGAACTGGACATTCAGTTTTGCTTTGCCGGCAGAAACGGTGCCGTAATTCTTCCCGTTCTCGTAGTCTTGAACGCTATAGCTGCGATTCTCCAAACCGCGCAGCTCGACTGGCCCCTTCCAATGTTTAGCGTAGAACGCGTAGTACATGGTCTGATCGCGCCTGATCGCGTGTGTTTCCGGCAAGTCAAAACCGATATCGTAAAGCTGTCCGAGATAGTGGCCGTGAGAGAGTTGTTTGTCTCGATATATCGCCAGCCACTTCTTGAAATCGGCCTCTCGTGCTCCGGTCAGATCAGATCTTCCGTGCTTTTCTACCAGGGACGGAAGCACGAACTGCGTACCCAGCACGCCACCCACGCCTACTGTTGATGCAAAGTCATTTCCGCCATCGCTGAGTTCCACGTGATCGCCGAAGAATGGCAGGTCGTCGCCCATCAGAGCTTTCAGGGTCTTCCCTTTGGAACGCACTTGGAACGAACTCTCCGGATCAGACGCCACCGACATATTGAAGTACGGCATTGTGAAAAATGAGTAGCTGGTGCCACACGGACAGAACTCTACTAAAGCTCCGGGTTTCACGGATTGCGCCGTTTCATAGATTTCGCGGAAGAAATCCGGCATTGCTTCCACCGAGTCTTCGGGCGAGGCGTGGTGGTGCCCCGGGTTGTAGCACGCCGGAGCACCGTTCATGTGTTGTCCATCGAGTTTCAGCCCATCGAATCCCCAGTCCAGCAGAATCTTGCGTACCAGCGCTTTGTGGTATTCCACAACGCCCTTGTCCGCTGGGCACAAGTAATATGAGTTCCACCAGGAAATTTTTTGTTTCGACCCATCCTTATTTAACAGCGCGTAATCTGGATGTTCTTTCAGCAGCTCGGAATCCGGCACGGCGCTGAGCGGCGACCACCAAAGTTGTGCACGAAAGCCCTCCTGATGAATGCGGTCTACTATGGCCTTCATGTCCCGATCGCCGTTCGGAAACTTCTTGGGGTCAAGCGCCCAGTCACCGACATCGTTTTGCCAGCCATCGTCGAGTGTGACCCACTTAAATCCGAGTTCCTTCACTTTTGGCAGCGTGTCGTAAACCTGCTGCGGTTGCACGGTTCGTCCATATCCCCACGCGCACCAGATCGTCCCTTTCCCATCGGTCGGAGGGCTGGCCGGGCGCAGGCCCTGCGCGATCATGAATCTCCGGTATTCGACTAGTGTGTTGAAGTAGTCGCGCTGGTGAACAGCGATGAAAGTGTGGAATGTGTGAAAGCTCTCTCCCGGCTTGAGCGTGATCTCTTCCTGTCGTTCGACGCCGAGGGTCGCATGAGCAGCATCCGGCATGGATACAGGCAAGGAAACCAATCTCGGCCTGAGTTCAACGTGTCCGACCGCAATTCCCACATCGCGGCGCCAGACATCCAGCACCGGCGTTCCACCGCCGTAGTCGCTCGCGTTCATGCCAAGATAGTTTTGCTGAGAGAATTTCGCCCTGAGTGGCAGCACCCAGTTCGGACGGTTCTCGTAAGAACCCGGCTCGTAGGACCAAAAGGCAGGAGCTCCGGCGCCAGGTTGCGCATTCACAACGTATGCATTGTTTCGCCACCCGGTGATCTTCAGGGCAGCATTGCCACGGTTCGTGTACTGAACGTCGAAAACGGCCAAGGTTGGAAAATCGTCGTAGATGGTTACCGCAACTGTTTTGACCAGATTGCCCGTCTTCCCAGCAACCGTGAGTCTTTGCCCCGCTCCGATTTTGTCCTTGACTGAGTCAGTGGTTTGCGAGATCAGGCTGAATCGTATGCGGCGACCGGCAGGAGTGCTCACGCTCTCACTGGCAGCAAAAGGACCAAGGGGTATTTCCTTTGCTTCAAAGCGAGCAATGACCCGGGTGCGCAAGTAGGGATCGAACTCAACCCGCAGGTTCTTGCTTTCGATCTGTACCTTTCCGGCAGTGGCGTGCCCTTCTTGGACCAAGGTCGCGCAAGAAAGAGCAACAACCCAGAGAACTAATCTCGAAGCCTGCCAATGGCAAAGCTTCCCAGGTTGCGAATCGTTTCTTTTCATTGCGAATAGTTTCCTGTATCACCACTATCGGCCACGGCCACATTGAAGTCAAGCTTGCATCGAACTGAAAGCTCTGATGGAAATCGGCCGAAAAGTTTTGGACACGTAGTTCGCTACTCGTCGTCTTCTTTTCGTTCAGGCTTCACCCGAGGGGACTTCCTTCCGACCGAAATCAGGTAGCTGACCAGATCATTGAGTTGCGATTCGCTCAATCGGGACGCGTAGTCGGAAGGCATGAGCGAGTTCTGGTCCGTGTTGATCGCCTTGAGGTTCGACTTCATAAAGAAGTGAAACCTCCCATCCACCGACTGCAGTTGTAATGAAAAATTGTCTTCGTTGACCACAATGCCGTGGTATTCACCGTCATTGGTGATTGCAGTAACGACTTTTCGCGTTGAGGTTCTCTGCGTGGCGTCGTTAATTGCGAGCTTGACCTTCTCGGGCATGCGCGACTGCGCATATGAGGTCAGATCCGGCCCGATGAAGCCACCCTTACCGGACACCATATGGCAAGTGGC
The DNA here is from genome assembly GCA_036770325.1 of Terriglobales bacterium. GTDB lineage: Bacteria > Acidobacteriota > Terriglobia > Terriglobales > Acidobacteriaceae > Gp1-AA145. The sequence continues at coordinate 17,505 of DAIPJJ010000055.1, read as the reverse complement.
GCACTGACCGTTGCCAAAGAAAATTTCCTCGCCATGTTTTGGATCGCCAGGCAGCGGCGTGGAATCGTTGTTCCCCTGCAAAGACCGCACGTATGAAACGAGGGACGAGATGGCTGAAGCTCCTAGCTGCTGGAAGGCCGGCATACCTGTCCCAGGCACGCCGTGCGAAATGATGCGATGGAGTGCTTCGGGTGAAAGTTTTTCCACCTGCGGATTGCTCACAATGTTCGGAGCACGCTGACTACCAGTCCCGTCCAGACCATGACAGCCGGAGCAGTTGGCTGCAAACATTTGTTGCCCAGGTTGACTCTGTGCAGTGCGATCGATCTTGCGTGAAGAACTTCGCTCCTGCGCATAGCAAAAAGGCTGAAGAATTAAACCGAGCAGCCCAGTACCGATGATCAACCAGATTCGCAATCGCATGTTGTCCCCAAGAATTTCTCTCAGCGCCGGTTGACAAACTCCCGAACCGTACTACGATGGAACGCTGTATTAAAACGTGTTAATACGGTGGAATGTTCAAAATCGGCTGTCAACCAGGAATTCATCCTAACGCCCGAATGATTAATTGTCATCGTACAATCCCACAAAATCACCGGCTGACGTACGGGAATTTTTTCACTGATTTCTCCCCAGCCATCTTTTCCCGACCATGCAACAAATGAGAGCGATAGGTGGCGATTGCATCCGGCAGGGGAACCTTCAATTTTTGCGTGCCGCACGAACAGCGGTGAACTTATTTCAGAAAGGAATACAAAGATGATTTCAACCCGATCAAGCCGCAGAACTTTTACAACCTTTCTCGCCCCGGTGCTTTCCGGCGTCGGTCTTGCAACTTTGTTTTCCAAGTCTGCAAGTGCCAAGTCCCCGAAATCGGACATGACGGTTCGGAAATTGAACGATGAAGGACAACCTTTAACAGAAAACTCCATGATTTCGCCCATTGTGGTGCACAATGGCCTCGCTTACATCGCTGGCGTTGGCGCCCACGATCCCGGTCCGGCCGAGTCGTGGGAAATTGGCGCGCACACTAAGAAGGTGATGGACAGAATTCAAAAACTGGTCGAAGCCTCAGGTTCAACCATGAGTGATGTCGTGCAGCTCTCAGTATTTCTCGCCAAGATCGACTATTACGATGGCATGAACAAAGTTTTCAAAACCTACTTCGAGCATGGCGGCCCGGCGCGCACAACGGTTGCCGTTGCCGCGCTTCCTGGAAATTCACTGGTCGAGATCAACTGCATTGCCGCAATTACAAAGAAATAGGGAGACAACATGAGGTTTGATACAAGTCGTCGCGTATTCTTTGGAACTCTCGCATCTATCGCGGCTGCATTCGCCAGTCCGCGCAGGTTGTTCGCGTCCAGTTCGGAACCTGCCGGCGCTGCATCCGGCGTTTCAGGTTTCGGGCAATCCGGAAACCCATATGTGGAGTTGGGCGTAACACCTGTGATCAACGCACAAGGCACCATGACCATGCTGGGTGGGTCGCTGATTCGGCCGGAAGTAGAAGCAGTGATGGCGATGGGAGCAAAGCATTTCGTGAGCATTCCTGAACTCGAGGTCGTGGCCGGAAAACGCATTGCGCAAATGCTTAAGCTGCCTCAGGGCTACAGCGCGCTTGTAACTTCGGGCGCCGCCGGAGCGATCCAGTCCGGTCTAGCGGGTATTCTGACAGGCGACAATGAGAGCCTCATCAAGCAACTGCCTGACCTCACCGGGATGAAATCCGAGGTCATCATTCAGAAGACGCATCGCAATCCATTTGATCACCAGCTTCGCGGGACCGGCGTGAGACTCATCGAAATCGAGACCCGCGATCAGTTGCATCGGGCGGTGAACGATCGTACCGCAATGATGCATTTCACCAACTTCGCCGACGCCGCCGGGCAAATCAAAGTTGATGAATGGGTGAAATTAGCCAAGCAGTACAACCTGCCATGCATGATCGATGCGGCGGCAGACACACCTCCGGTTTCGCACCTCTGGGACTACGCGAACATGGGCTACGACTTGATCACATTTAGCGGCGGAAAAGCCATCCGCGGCCCGCAATGCGCAGGGCTTCTGCTCGGGCGAGAAGACCTGGTGCACTTCGCATTGTTGAATAACAGCCCCTACGAGGACACACTCGGCCGCGGGCAAAAGGTCGGCAAGGAAGAAATTGTCGGAATGATAAAAGCTTTGGAACTCTACCTCAGCGAAGATCACGACGCGCTCGCTAAGGAATGGCAACAGCGGCTGGAAAACATTTCCAGGCAGATCACGAAAGTCCCGGGTGTTAGCACAGCATTCTTTACGCCAGATATCGCGAATCATGTTCCGCACATGCAGATCACGTGGGATGCAAAGATTGCGGCATCGCCGAAGCAGATTTCACAAGCCTTGCGGTCCGGGCAACCGTCAGTCGCCATCGGTGGCGGGGGCGAAGGCAAACCTGGACTAGTCATGTGCTCGTTCATGCTGCAGCCCGGAGAAGACCAGATCATTGCGGACCAGTTGACAAAAACACTGCGTGCAAATTCGGCTTAGCTGCTAGCCAGAGAAATGAGGACTCCGGGTGGAATCTAATCTGCTCAAGGTACGGCTCAGACAGCTCGCCTTACTTGCGGTTGTGTCCTTTCTGGTATGGACCGTGCCCGTCGCTGCGCAATCCCAAGCGGTGCCTTCGAACAGGCCACAGATTGGAACTGTTCAAGTTGACGCGACTCGCGGACACGTAATCAATTCGTTCGATCCCGATTCCGCGTTAGGCAGCTCGATCGATGTTCTCTCCCGCATTGACATCAACAAGGTCTTCACTCCACACATCATTCAGGAAGCGCTCTCCGCCGGCTGGGGCCCGCTCACATACCGCAACAACACGGAACTGCGAATGGCTGCGTGGCACTGGAACTCCGAAGGAACCTGGAGCGACCCCCTCCACCGAAGCGGATACTTCACCGGCAGCACGGAGTTGAAAGATCCAATTCGCTACATTTTGGCGTACGCACTCCCGCATCGAGGATTCGCAACCAGCGGAGATCGCCCGCTCGCAGGACCGAATCTTACGTACTGGAAGAGCAATCCTTATCTCACCAGCAAATTTACAGGTGAGAGCGACACGCTGCATGCACAGTGGGTGGTGGTCGATCTTCAATCGAACAAACAGGTCAATGCGGTCCGTATCCAATGGGCGAATCCTTACGCGACCAAATATCAGGTGGAGTATTGGGATGGCGTAGAAGCGCTCGACTTTGATGCCGGCCCGAAAGGCGAGTGGAAAGTCTTCCCTTCTGGCACAATCAATCGTGCCCGCGGCGGAACTGTGACTCTGAAACTCGGCGCTGCGCCTCTGTCTACACGATATCTTCGTGTGTTGATGACCGAATCTTCGAACACGTGTGATGAACATGGATCTGGCGATGTGCGGAATTGCGTTGGATACGCGATTCAGGCCATCGCGGCCGGTATGATCGACGCGAATGGAGTGTTCGTAGAAGTGCCGAAGCCGGCAGCCGAAAATCTCACCACCTATTGCGTTTCGTCAATCGATCCCTGGCACTCAGATGCCGATGTCAACAACAGCGGTTCGTATCAGCACACCGGATTCGATCTACTGTTCACGAGCGGTCTGACCAACAATTTGCCGGCAATGCTTCCTGTGACAATGCTTTACGGTACTCCCGACGACGCTGCCGCTGAGATCGCCTACATCGAAAAGCGCGGCTACAATCTCGGCTACATTGAAATGGGAGAAGAACCCGATGGCAAGCACGCCATGCCCGAGGATTATGCGGCGCTTTACCTTCAGTGGGCGACCGCGATTCACAAGGTAGACCCGAAGCTCAAACTAGGCGGTCCAATCTTTGAAGGCGTAAATGAGGACATCAAGGTTTGGCCAGACGCGCAGGGGCGCACATCGTGGATGGGACGCTTCGTCGACTACCTCAAGTCACACGACCGGCTATCCGATCTGTCTTTCGTTTCTTTCGAGCACTATCCATTCGAGCCATGCACGATTTCCTGGAAAAGCCTGTATTCCGAACCGCAATTGATGAAGCACATTCTTCAAGTGTGGCGCGATGATGGCGTTCCTGAAAACGTGCCGCTGATGGTCACTGAGAACCACCTGGCTGCTCAGTTGACCGGGCCAATGACAACGATTTTTGCCGCTTTGTGGCTGGCTGATAATGTCGGTTCGTTCTTCGAAGGTGGTGGCGCAGCCTTCTATCATTCTCCGATTCAGCCACAGGACATCCACAACACCTGCCTGGGATGGGCGTCATGGTCGAACTTTGTAGCTGATGAAAACTACAACATCAGGGGCTATACGTCGCCCTATTTTGCAGCGCATATGATCAACCTCGAATGGGTGCAGCACCATTCAGGCATTCACCACATGTATGCATCTTCGAGTGACGTCAAGGACGACGAAGGAAATGTTCTAGTCACTTCCTACGCCGTGCGTCGGCCAGACGGAAATTGGTCTCTGATGTTGGTCAATCGTGACGAAAATAGCCCGCACGCGGTGCGAATCGCTTTCAGCGAGGCTGAAAGCAACCGCAGTTCTGGATTTCAGGGTCCGGTAACATTTGTCACATTCGGCAGCGAACAGTATGTGTGGGTCAACGATGGACCGAATAGCCACGCGGGTCCCGATGGACCGCCCGTTGCCCGCACGATCACAGCCGATTCCCAAACTCCTTTTATTCTGCCCAAGGCCTCGGTCAGCGTGCTTCGCGGTAAAACTCAATAGTTATGGAGAGTCTCTGGTGACAAACTCCCTCTCAAGATTCTGCCTTGTTTTCCTTTTGTTGATGATCGGACCATTGCTCAGCGCCCAGAGTTCTCCGCGGCGGGCGATCTCTATCACCATCGATGACCTTCCCGCGGGCGCCGCGAATTTCATGACCTCAAAAGAGATTCTCGACATGACCGCGAAGTTGCTGGGGACGTTACGCGATCAGAAGATTCCAGTCGTAGGCTTTGTGAACGAAAAGAAGCTATATAAGTTCGGCGAAGTCGATGATCGCATCAAAGCGCTGCAAATGTGGCTGGACGATGGTTTCGAACTCGGAAATCACACTTTCAGTCATGCGTCTTTAAATCGTGTTGGCCTCAAGGATTGGAAAGAAGAAGTCGTTCGCGGCGAGACGGTCACGAAACTTCTGTTGGCGCAGCACAACATGCAATTGCGCTATCTTCGCCATCCGTATCTTGATGTCGGGCGCGATCTCGAAACTCGCCGCCAGGCCGAAGCATTCCTTGCCGACCGCGGATACCGCATTGCACCTATCACCATGGATGCGTGGGACTGGATGTACGCCGGCGTTTACGAAGACGCGCGCCGCCGAGGCGACAATGCTCTCGAACAGCAGTTGGTCAGCTCTTACCTCTCGTATACGAGCGAAGTTTTCGAGTACTATGAAAAACTTTCACGAGACCTGATTGGATACGAGCCGAAACAGATCATCCTTCTTCATGCAAATTGGCTGGAGGCAGATCACATTGGCGAGTTGCTCGATCTGCTGCGGAAGCGTGGCTACCAGTTCGTGACGCTTCAGGAGGCACTCGGCGATCCTGCATACAGCATGCCTGACGAATACGTCGGCGAGGAGGGAACGAACTGGATTGACCATTGGGCGATTACCCGCGGCCGGCCGCCCAAAGACACACCGGTTTTTCCCCAGTGGGTGATTGATCGATCGAAGGCTCTGCATCCCCGGCCAACTCAGCCCTGATTTCTGCTATGCGCGTGATTGCTGCACAATGGTTGCCTATCTTTGTTGAACGGAGAAATCTATGCGAAAGCTGCCGAATTTTCTTTTAGCTGTCGGTGTATGTCTAGCAATCTTTGTCATTCTGTTCATCGCCATTTCACCGGCCGTCTCATATCCCGCAGATTCATCTTCCGACAACGCGTTACTCGAGCGATATCGCCATGTCGAAGTCGCTTCCGTTTCAGATGCCATGGAAAAAGTCGCAGGACAGCGCACTTATTTGTCTCACCGCATGCATCCGATTTTTACAACGCGTTTTGCGGGGTTCGCGCTTACCGTGAAGCTGAAAAAAGAAGAGAACAACGATCCCCATGCTTTGGATGGCATGCTGTCTGCAATCGATCAAGGCGCTCCCAATTCGGTTTATGTCATGGTAATTGAGGATGGTGCCGACATTGCCGGAATGGGCGGATTGATGGGGACCGCGATGCACGCGCGAAACTTTTCCGGCGCTGTCATTGATGGAGGAGTTCGCGACACTGCATATCTGACGAAGATCGGATTTCCGGTTTTTGCGTTAGGCAATGTTCCTTCCACCTCGGTCGGCCACTATCGTTTTGCCGGAGCAAATGTTCCTGTGACGTGCGACGGAGTTTCAGTCAGTCCCGGCGATGTCGTAGTCGCCGATCCCGATGGTGTCGTCATCGTGCCTCGCGCGCGCGCCGCAGACGTGATCGCAACGGCCGAAGACATGGATTTCAAGGAACACTCCATGTACGCCTACATCGAAAAATTGAAATCGATTGAGGAGGCAGTCAAGAAGTTTGGACGCTTATAGCTTGCGGTTCGCCTTCGAGTTTGCGTTCAGGATCTACCACGGTCCAGGCGATCGCACCCAGCACACACAAACCTGCGGCTGTTAGGAAAGACGCCGTCCAGCCAAAGCGGTTCGCGATCACTGGCGTCAGAGACGCAGTGACCGCGCCTCCAACCTGCGCTCCCATATTCATAAAACCGGAAACCGATCCCGAAGACGATTCAGCGAGCGACGCAGTTACCGACCAAAACGAACTCTGCGCCAGATACAAAGCCCCTGCACCGCCAGCAAGCACCACGCTGGCAAGACGGGCGTCCTGCGCCTCCGCACCTAGCATGAGAAATGCCCCCGCCAATGCGATACCCACTGCCGCAAAATAGCATCGGCCCAAGCGGGGATTGTACTTCCGAGTGAGAACGTCACTGATCTTGCCTCCGATCAGGCAGCCCACTGCCATTGCGAGGAATGGCAGCATGGAATAAAAAGCGCTGGTTTTTAGCGCGAGATGGCGCGCTTCCGCCAGATAAAGATAAAACCAACTGAAGAATATCCAGGCAACATAGCCGAAGCTGAAATAGCTGAGCGTGACCGCCCATACGTCGCGGCTTTTTAAAATTGTGCTCCACGCAATCAGTTGCTGACTTTCCTCGTCTTGGCGAGTGGTAGTTCTTCCCTGCTGAATCCGCGCCAATTCTGACGCCGATACACGCGGATGCGACTCAGGATTGTCTCGTGCAACAAGAAACCACACGGTTCCGGCAATCACGCCGATTACGGCACAGACCCAAAATGAAGATCGCCAGCCGTAACGCAGCATGAGAAACGTAATCAATGGCGGAGACAGGCCGGCACCCGCCCCTACTCCAGCAAAAATCCAACCATTCGCAATTCCGCGCTCCTCGTCAGGTATCCAGCGCGCAACGAACTGGTTTGCGGCCGGATACATGACCGCCTCGCCGGCGCCCAGCAAGAATCGCACGGCAATCAGAAGCACGAGAGCATGCGCAATCCCTGACGGCAGAGACACGGTCAGCGCCGTAAAAATCCCCCACCAAATCACTCCTCCCGCGAGGACGCGGCGAGGTCCAACCCTATCCGCCAGCCTTCCCCCTGGAGTCTGAAACAACGCGTAGCCAATGAGAAAGGCACTGAACACCCACCCGAGTTGAACGTTCGTCAGGTGATACGCCGCCGCCAGTGAACCCCCGGCGACGGAGATGTTCACGCGGTCCAGAAAAGCCACCGCGCTCAGAACAAACAACCAAAAAACCAGGAACCATCGAATACGGCTGGAGTTTGTGGTCACCATTTGAAGATGACAGTGTACAACCACTTCCACCTCGATTTAGCCGCGATCATGAGCGACTTCGCGATAAGAACAAATTCTTGGCTGCTGCGAATTCGCAGGCGACTTGCAATTTGAGGAATTTGCGATTTTCATATCTGCATCATGCAACGCCCTATAAGCAGGCGGGATTTTTTACTAACGACGGCAATGGCTGCTGGTGCGACTAGATTACGCGCCGAGCCGAAGACCGCGAAAGTTTCCCTCGAAATTCCCATTGAAGCCGATGGCCCAAACATGCCATTGGATTTTGTGGGGCTTTCGTATGAAGTGCTGCAGCTTGTAGATTTGAACTTCTTTTCAACTAAGAACACAGGTTTGATACGCGCGTTCCGGGAGCTATCTCCGCACGGAGTATTGCGGCTCGGCGGCAACAGCAGTGAATTCGGATACTGGAAGCCGCGTCCAGATTCTCCGGAGCCCCCGCATCCAAAAGTCCGCGAAGTGATCGGAGAACCCAAAGCCAACTACTATCCCGTGACCGCCGAAGCGGTCCACAATTTGGCGGAGTTCCTACAGGCGACCGGGTGGACGTGCATCTACGGCATCGGAATGGGGACGAATACGCCAGCCCGCGCAGCCGAAGAAGCCGCGTTTGTCGCTCAGGTGCTCGGTGCCAAACTGCAATATTTTCAGATTGGCAACGAAGCTGATCTTTTTGCCCGCCACTTGCGCGACCCGAAAACATGGTCGGCGAAGACGTATCTGGACGAATGGCTTTCGATGGCACACGCAATCGCGACACGAGTGCCGAACGCAAAATTCGGCATGCCCGATGTAGCTTCGCAAATCGACTGGCTGATGGAGATAGCGGGGACGTGGACGTCGATTCCGAATCCCCCGCGGGTAACGACGCTTACGCATCATTATTATTTTGGCGGGCCGGCTACGAATCCGGCCGTAAACATACCGAATCTCATGATGCCGGCCACGATGGCGAAAGTGCAGGCCAACGCAGATACAGCGACGGCGGCAGCTGACAAAGTAGGCGCACGCGTCAGGATGACAGAGGGCAATACTTGCTATCGCGGTGGAAAGCCAGGCGTTTCCGATGTGTTCGCATCGGCGCTGTGGTCTGCGGATTACTCGCTGCTTCTGGCGAGCAACAACTACTCGGGCATTAATTTGCACGGAGGAACGGGCAAGTCGGTAGCAAACTCAGTAGGCGGTTCGTTGCCCGGCGATGCCTTGCTCGAGCAACAAGGAGCCACGCCTGCTGAAATTGCGGCCCATCCGCATCCTTTCTATACCCCGATTGCTACCTTCGGGACCGAGTACAAACTCGAACCTGTCGCGCGAGGACTCCAGTTCGCTGGTTCGCTGAGTGGCGGCAGGCTGTTCAAGATAGAGTTAACTTCGAAGCTACAGGCAAGCGGCATAAACGCAACCGGATACGCGGCCGCAATGCCTGATGGCCAGCGTTCCGCAATTGTTTTGAACAAAGACCTCGCGAGGGATCTGGAGCTAGTGCTGAACTTTGGCCGTGATGGAAAAGTGGAAGTGGAAACGTTGCAAGCTCCGGCCATCGACAGCCGCGAGGCGCAAATTACTAATACTGCGATTGCCCGGTTGAAGGAAAACGAGCCCTATCATGTAACCGTCCCGCACGCCTCGGGTGTGCGCGTGACCTGGAGTAAATCCTGAAATCGTACCTCGATAAGTGATCGCTAATTCTTGCCGGGAGTGCTTAAAACTGATCCTTCAGACTGCGACCGGGCTCGATTCAGTTTGCTGGATAGCGGTTCACCGGCTGCCTGATTCAGCGTCTTCGTTTTTTCGAACTCTGCCTGCGCTTCGTTCTTCCTGCCCATAGCTCTATAGAGCTGCCCTAAACGCCAGTGAACCCCCACATCATTTGGATTTATCTTCGCGGCGAGCTGTAGTTCTCGCAGCGCATCAGCGTGCTGCCCTTTGTCAGCATAGATAATTCCCAGATCCAGGTGCGCGAGTTCTGCGTTGGATTGGAGCCGAACCACTTTCAGAAGCAAAGGTAATGCCAAATCGGGATGATTCATCTTCAGATTTGAATCTGCCAGATAAAGTAGCGCCTGCGCGTGATCTGGTACATTCGCCAGCTCGGCTTTGAATTCGTCGGCAGCCTCGGCATATTGCAGTTGAGTCCACAACAAATACCCGAGACCGAAATGAACGTTCGGCTCTTTCGGATTGGCCTTCACCGCGGCGCGGAACTGTTGAATTGCGCCAGTGTGGTCCTGCATCTCATCCAGCGCTTCCCCGGCCAGCATGTCAGCTTCTGCTGATTCCGCATTAAGACTCAGGATTTCATGATACGCATCAAGCACACACTGATATTGCTTTTCAGCAAGGCAACTGTGTGCCAGCAGCAGTCGGAAAGGAAGGTTTTGCGGATCATCAAGAGTTGCTTCCTTTAGCAGCGGAATTGCCGCTGCGAATTCTTTCAGGCCATAGTCCGCCATCCCGATGAGCGTTCGCAGTCGCTTTGCCTCGGCGGAAGAAGGAGGTTGGCTCTTCAGCAGTTTGCCGAAAATCTGATTCGCTTCCCTCAGCTCACCCGCTTTGAACAGCGCGAGGCCGAGATTCATCTCCAAACCCGGCATGTGCGGATCTAACGCGATGGCTTTTCGGTAGAGAGGTATGGCCTCTTGGTAGCGTTCCTGTCGGGCTTCGAGAAACCCGAGATGAGCGTACGGCTCGGGGCGGTCGGGATGAGACGTCAGTACGGCGCGCCATGCTGCTTCTGCTTCGGGGATTTTGCCCTGCTGTTCGAGGGCTATCGCCGTCTGTAGCTGATCGTCGTTTGAGGTCGACTGTGCGGCTGCATGGCAAGCTGAAATTACAAGACCACTAAGAATCAGGAGCAGCGGGCACACAACGACAGACTTCACGCCTACATCCATGTCCTATTCTTGTCTGTCCCTGGATGGATCCGCAACTCGCGGATGTTCACAGAAATATTTTGGGCGCGAGAATAGCTCTCGCGCCCAGTTGAGTGATCAGAAGCTGATTTTTCCACCGAGTTGCAAAACACGCGGATCGTAGGTCGAAGTGACAGCTCCGAAGTTGCCATCACCCGAGTTGGTATCCACGCCGTTGAATTCGGTATGATTGAAGGTATTGAAGGACTCGAACCGCAGCTCAAATTTCACTCGCTCGGTGAGGGAGAACGTTTTGAAGAGCGACATGTTGAAGTTGAACAGGCCGGGTCCGACAATCGCGTCTTTTCGAGTGTTGCCGAAGCCCTGATTCGTTCCGCCATTCCATGGAGCTACCGGTGCGCCGAAGGAACTGCCGCTGAACCAGTGATCGACCGTGTGCGGATAGGAAATCGGCGCTATCTGGTTAGGCCGATTCCTGGTCCCGCCGCCCAAGCCGAGTGTGTCAGGCCCTGTGTAGATCACGCCGTTGCCGTTATTCACCGGAGATCCAGTCTCCGCGATAGTGATGCCGGAGAACTCCCAACCGCTGAGAACGCCGTGCACCACGTGGTTGGACGTGTGAGCGAAAAACGGCAGCGTATAGACGTAGTTCGCATTGAAGATGTGACGCCGGTCAAATTGCCCGGAGCCTTTGTCGTAAGCGAGATTAAACGGATTGGAGGCTCCGCCGAGATCATTAGCCACCTGATCGATCTCGTGTGAGTAGGTGTAGGCCAACTGCACGGTCAAGCCATGCCGGTTCTCCATGCGTATACCAGCCTGCAGCGAGTTGTAGCTGAAGTTGCTTTCGTTGGTCTCCTGCGTGATGGAGCTGAAACCGGGGAATTGCCTCACCAAATTGGAGCTCAATGTGCCGCCCGCGACTTGCTGGCGCAGATTGTAGGGATTTGCGGGGTCACAGCTCGTGCTCTCGATCGGATTCGACGCCCTGCAGGGATTGGTCAAAGGCAACGTATTGATCGGTATGTCGATGCTCTGGTCCCAGCCTCTGCTTCCCACATATTGCACGACCGCCACAACCGACTGTGACAGCTCGCGCTGGACGCCAAGGCTGAACATCAACGTCCCGGGAACCTTGTAGTTGTACTGCAGTGTGGTCATAGTCGAAGGAAATAGAGACAGGCCGGAGTTTACCCCGGTGTTGGCACTAATGTTTGGGTTGGAGAAATAGACGTTGGTTGCCGAGGGTTGGAACGCGAATGGCGGGTTCAGGGCGGCGTTATAAACATCGTTACCCTGAACACGTTCGTAGAATGTTCCGGCACCGGCTCGCAATACTGTCTTGCCACTCTCGTCAAGGCTATACGCAAATCCGACTCGCGGCTCCCAGGTATTGTTGTAATTCTGGACATTGCCGCGCGGGAAGCCGCCCACGCCCGCCTCTCTGATGCCGTTGAGATAGAACGGCTTGCCATCGAACGTAGTCAAAGCTGCAGGATTGAGGCTTCCGTCAGGGTTGAGAGGATATGGCTGCGACGCGTCGTAATCTGACGGTACAAAGTTTGCGAACTGGTTGTACCGTTCGAAGGCGTGCGGCAACGCGTCATAGCGAAGCCCCAGGTTGAGCGTGAGGCGCGGGGTTACATGCCAATTGTCATTTCCGTAGAACGCATAGTTGTTGTTGACCCAATGCTTTCCGGCCAGGAATTCCAATTGCGTGAAGCTATCGGCATCGCCCAGCAGAAAGTTTACATACGAGTCTTTAGAGAACGAGCTGTTACCAAAAGCGGCAGTACCGTTCGTATTCGCCTGCAGTTCCTGGTTCTTGACTGCATGCAACCAGCTAAAGCCGAATTTGAACTGATGGTGTCCGTGTGTCCACGACACGTCGTCGCGGGGCTCGTAGCCAAAATAGGAGTTTTTCCACGGGAAGTAGGTAGTACTCCAAACCGTATTCAAAGGACCGCCCAAGTTGACCTGGGGCAGGCGCGCCTCGCGGTTATTGGCAAGCGGGAAGAAAGACGTGGCAGTCCACCCGCTCGGTTGCGAGAATGTCGTCAGTCCCGGACCTTTCACCGGGCTCAAGTGAATGGTGTTCCCGCTGAACAGGAAGCTGGTTTCGTTCAGCAGCGAACCCGAATACGTCTGTGTCAGCTTGATGGTTGAAGACCAGGACGGGTTCAACATCGCCGATCCGACTGTGGGGTAGTTACCACCCGGGCCCCAAAGCGGCGGGTAGTAAGTTTGGGACATCGCATCATGCAGGTAGTGTCCCATCAACTGCATTTTGCTGTTGATGTTGTGATCGATTCGCACAACGTCCTCGCGGACGTTGGTCGGTTGCGACGGAGAAGCGATGTATTGGTGAGTTCCGAAGTTTGGGTGCGGAAACGTCCCCTGATTCAAGAACAAGACGGAATTCTGGTCAATCAAATTCGCCGGAATAATGATTGTTCCCGGTGTGGGGCCGGCTTGAAATGCTCCTCCGGGAGTCAAACCGTCCGCTGCGTAAGCAGCAAGCTTAGCCGGATCAGTGGTGTTGGGCACAATTGGGGCGGCCCCGTCGAGCTGACCTTGCCAGTCATACGTCAGCGGCTGACCTGCAGTTGGAAAGTTGCTGCCAAGTATCGCGTTTTGTACCGTCGGAGTACTTCCCTGGATGAGACGCCGCCATTCCTCATTTACAAAGAAGAAGGTTTTACCTCCGATGTGTCCACCAAAATTGAATCCGGGAATGTTGAGGCGAAATTCAGGCTTCGCTTTACCTGCGCGATTCAGGAAGTAGTTGTTGGCGGCGTAGGCTTCGTTGCGGTTAAATTCCCAGACTGATCCGTGGTATTGCCGGGTTCCCGACTTAATTACCATGGCAATCGTTCCGCCGGAACCGATTCCGTAGTCGGGGCCGTAGTTGCTGTCGAGCGTTTGAAATTCCGACAGCGCATCGATCGACGGCAAGGAACTGAAGCAGCCGCCGCACCCGCGGTCATTCAGTTCGCCCCCATCCAGCAAATAGATGTTGTGCGTGGAGCGTGTGCCATTAAAGCTGATCCCGTTGGCGCTGGTCAGCGCGTTGACGCCGCCAAATGCCGGCAAGTTACTCGACTTCCCCATTCCTAATGCCGCCAACTGCGTCACGTTGCGCCCATTGGTAGCAAGTTGCGTCACCTGCTTGCCGCTGATCAGGCTGCTGATTTCGTTCGTTTCGGACTGCACCTGGAGTGCCTGTGCCTCAACAGTGACGGATTGTTCAGAACTACCGATCGCCAGGGAGACGTTTTCTTCCAGAGTTTGCGCAACGTTCACGACGATTCCCGTCTTTCGGAATTCCTGGAATCCGCCCGCTGTGGCGCTAAGCGTGTATGTGCCTACGCCTACGTTCGGGAAAACGTATGCGCCGGCGGAATTTGACGTGCTTTGCCTCACCTGCGCGGTTGCATTGTTGGTGATTCTCACGGTCGCGTTGGCGACCGCGGCACCCGACGGATCCAAGACAGTTCCGGTGATTGTGGCGTTGTCCTGGGCGAAAGCTCCCGGCAACATAGCGAACAAAATCGCAATGGCCACAACCGTAATTAAACCAAGGCGCAGAAATTGCTGTTCTGTATTACGGCACAAGCGGGAATCATGCATCGTCGCTTTATTCATAGCCTCTTCCTCCGGCCCCACGCGCTTGTAAACGTTCGCTCCTGGCGAAGCACTTGCATAAAATGCTGGTAAACGTTTACCCACCTGAGTGTAACGTTTTAGACCCGTGCGTAATTGTTTGTCAAGAAAAATCTACAGAGATGTAAATGGCGTGTCTCGGTGCCCCTCTTTCGCGTGGAGAAGACGCCCAAAGGGGGCCAGATTTTTAGAGAAGAGGCGGGCGATGCTCGGTCCGCGGCACAACCGACCGCAATCTACATTGCCGGTGATGTATCATACGCCCGAAGCCGGCGCGCTGAGGCATTGGACGCGAAAGTTTTCGTCCCGAAGGATCTTTGCAATGAGTCGAGTGTTCTTCTCCATTTTGGCTACGGCTGCGCTTACATCCTCGAATGCAACTTGTGTCGTAGCCCAGACCACCGGAACTTTCGCTCTGCAACCAGGCACAACGGTTCGCGTCATTTTGCAAAAACCGCTCGATAGCAAGAAGAACAAGTCTGGCGACCAGGTCATCGTGAAAACCGTGGAGAGTGTGAAGGCTGACGGACGCGATGTCTTGCCGAAAGGATCGAAGGTTATAGGTCACATTACTGCCGCTAAGGCCCACACGAAGGAGAATGCGGAATCATCGCTCGGCATCCTGTTTGATCACGCGGTATTAAAGGACCGACCCGAAATTCCGTTACACTTTTTCATTCAGGCCGTGGCCCCAGCCCAAGCGAACGCCGCCCCGACCATGTCGATGACGCCGGCAACGGCCGCCGGAAGCAGTGGAGGAATGGGGCCCGTGACAGGCCCGCTAACGGAGGGGCCTAATAATCCCAATGGAGGCGCCCCGGGTCGAGTAGCCAGTCCGGAGAGTCCCATGCAGTCTCCCGCGGACAATATGACAGCGCAAGGCGAACTTACGCCCAGTTGTCGCGGTGTGTTGCGCATGGAAGGTGTGGCGCTCGCTTCAGAAGACCCAGATCTAGGTTCTGTGATTGTGTCGCGAAATCGCAACATTCAATTGGACATCGGAACCCAAATGATGCTGCGTGTACCAGAAAAATAGTCTCAGCGCGAGGAAGGCCTTCAGCTCCGGAATTTCTTGCCTTTCGTTAATTCGGGACCTCAAGGTTACAAGTAGATGTCATCTGCTCTGGCCGTCAGTATCGGAAAGATAACATCTCGGAAAAAGGTGCTATTTTCTCTTCGCACCGTGCGTGACATGATGCTCTCACCTTGAAGATTCTCTTGATATTGGGCCTTCTACTCTCGGCATATGCCAGTTTGAGTCTGTCAAAGGTGGTCTACCAGGACAACTTTTCACACCACTATGCCGAGCAACGTATCGAGTGCATCGACTGTACGCTCGCGCATCCCGAGAATGTCGCCAAATGCGCAGCCTGCTATCTGCCTGGTCCGAACTATGTCAGGCCTACGGCTCTCCTTTTCAGCGGATTACTGCTTTCAGCGATGTTCTTCTGGTTTGATCGGATCAGATTTCGCGGATAAACAATTACAAACCTGTGCTGAGTTCACTCCGCAGAGACTCACCGATAGTGGCAGCTAGCTGCTGACAAACATTGCGCCAGCGTGATTCGCAGCCTGACATGATCCTTCGCATCAACTTCTGAATCGCGAAATTCGTTATGCTGCTAAAGTTTGATTTTCGAATTGTGTGAGGAATGCCATGTCAAAACCAGCACTCAGTTTTATCTTCTACATTGCAGCACCGATCGAGAAAGTCTGGGATGGATTTGTATCAAAGGAGGCGAACCAAAAAATATTTATGGGCGCGGATTTTCAAGTGGACCTCAAGCCCGGCGGCGCGATGACATGGTCGGGGCCGGGCAAAGATGGAAAACCCATGCGGTATGTCACGGGTGAGGTATTAAGAGTGGAACCGCCCAGGCTGCTTGAGTACAAGTTCGGTATGGGTGATGGGGCAATAATGTCGAGAGTAAGAGTGGAGTTGACTCCGGAAACTGAGGCCGTGAAGGTGGTCGTAACGAACGATCAGTGGGACGATGATGACCCGGCGTATGCTCAAAACGCGGATGGTTGGCCAAGGATCCTCTCACGATTGAAGACATTGCTGGAAACCGGGAAGACGTTTCGGCCACATTGAAGCAAAGAGCCGCAGCAGGGTGCAGCGGACATAGATTTCTGTTGCGGCCCTTATCCAGAAGACCGCGCGACAATTTTTGCTCGGCTTGGAGCGCACGGTCCTTGGTTATGTGTAGTCGAGGATAGGAACTAAACCTGAAAATTACCTGAATGGGCGACAAGATGCTTCTAAGAGGCGAGCCTACGCTGCCGATACCAGAACGCTAGACCAAGGACCGCAGTAGCGAAGATCACGAGCGTGATCTGATTGTCGCCGTCCGGAACATGCACCGGAGTTTCGGTCACTGTCTTAATTGGGTGTAGCGCAAACCTGCCGCCACAATCACCTCCAAAGCAGCCCAACATCGGCCTCCGCACTGGAGGAACCCAAAGCGGCGGGTACTTAATGCTGATGTCGCGACAAATAGTCTTACCGAGACTCGCGCTGATTGGCATTGAATTCTCGAGACCGGAGTCTGTCCAATAGGTATTCCTCGCGTTCGTCTGAAGGCTGACCATACAGTGTTCTTCGCTGCTCACATTCCAAGCTACGGAAAGAGCCATCGCAGAAGAACTGGGGACCGTAAGCACACAAAGAAGTAGACTAAGTTTCTTAACTCGGACTGCCATCATGCCTAATACTCCCCCTGGGACCAACTTCGCGTGAGCACGTAAGTAGCTCGTGCAGTCGCGCGTATGTAGCTGCACCTAATTCGGTGCAATACGGTGGTTTCTGTATTTGCGTTAGAACGAGCTGTTACGGAAGCCCAAAGCTGGAAACTTCTTCTGAGTGCTCAACCTGGACATGGCGGTGAAAATCACGGCGGGGGCGTTCAGGATCGTTCTCATCCGAATAGAATTTCTTTCCACATTCCGAACATTCGTGGTATCCGGCCCAACTTCCATTACTAAAAACTGGCCTCAAGCGTTGCTGCGTCTGCATACTGAATAAGGTAAGTAGCAGTTGTCTTTTTGAAAATGGCACCGGTGAGGGGCGAATATCTGGCGAAGCAGTCGCAAGAAGCTGCAACTCGGCAAGTGCCCTGC
>DAIPJJ010000054.1:19378-23544 GCA_036770325.1 Terriglobales bacterium | reverse complement strand
CCAGCGCCGATTATGGATGCTGAGAAATCCGAGCCGCCGCGGCCGATGGTTGTGGTGATTCCCGCGCGCGTTGCGCCGATAAAGCCGCCCATCACCACCACGCGGCCCTGCTCGATTAACGGGCGCACAAACTCGCCGAGCCTAGAGTTTGTCTCCTCATATAAGGGAGCGGCGCGCGTGAAATTCTCATCGGTCACGATACACTCGCGGGAATCGACACGAGCGGCTTCGATGCCGTGCGCGGATAGTGCGGCAGTGACCAGCTTGCTGGAGAGCGTTTCACCGAATGCAGCAACTGCATCGGTGCTGCGCGGTGTAAGTTCGCCGACAGCGGAGATTCCGCGGACCAACTCCTCTAGTTCCTCGAATTCGGTCCCGAGATCACTGTGAAACTGCGTGAAGAGTGCGGTGCCGAGCAGTTCTCCGGCGGTGTTGTAGTGGCGTTCGCGGAGTTCGCGGGCGAGCGTCAGCGCGGTCTTGCGATCTCCATTGCCTGCAGCGCGCGCCATTTGCAGCAACTGGTCCGTCACGCGGGCCATGGCGCTTACAACGACAATAGGACGTTGCGGAAGGCGCTCGCGAACAATGGCGACGACGCGTTCTATCGCCTTGGCGTCACCTACAGAGGTCCCGCCAAATTTCATCACGATCAAGCTGTTAGCCATTAGCTCTCAGCCTTTAGCTTTTCGGGAAGGCTGCTAAGAGCTAAGTGCTGGGAAAATGGAGAGCTCACCCCAGATACCCTTGCGATTTCAGCAATTCGGCATTCAGCAGCGCCGCGCCGGCAGCGCCCCGAATCACGTTGTGCGAGAGCACGGTGAATTTCCAGTCGAGAACGCTGCATGGACGCAGGCGGCCTACGGTGGCGGTCATGCCTTTGCCAAAGTCAACATCGAAGCGCGGCTGCGGACGATCGCTGGAATCGACGTAGCGGACGGGAACGTCTGGAGCGGTCGGGAATTTCTTTTCCTGTGGGATGCCGCTAAACTCCGACCATGCGTTGAGGATTTCTTCCGCTTGCGCTTTTTTCTTAAACTTCACTGAAATCGACTCGGTGTGTCCATCCTCGACGGCTACACGATTGCACTGCGCGCTCATCTTGAACGGAGCGAGGACCACGCCAGCACCATTCAAGCTGCCGAGAAGCTTGCGGGTCTCCTCTTCCATCTTCTCTTCTTCCTTGGCGATGTAGGGAATCACGTTGCCAAGAATGTCGAGCGAAGCCACGCCGGGATATCCAGCGCCGCTGACGGCCTGCATGGTTACCGCCATGACGATTTCGAGTTCAAATTTTTTGTGGAGGGGGGCTAACGCGAGCACAAGTCCCATCGCCGAGCAGTTCGAGTTGGTCACCACGAAGCCGCCGGACTTTCGCCGCCAGGATTGGCATTCGACTAACTTGATGTGATCGGGATTGACCTCGGGGATTACCAGCGGCACATCTTTCGCCATTCGCAACGCGCTGGAGTTGGTAATCACCGCGCAACCAGCGTCGGCGAAACGAGGCTCCAGTTCGGCAGCAATCGATGAATCGAGCGCGGCGAAGACGACTTTGGGGGCGCCATCGGGCGTCGCTGGCGAGACGCGCATTCCAGCGACCTTTTCAGGAATTGCAGTACGCAGACGCCACTTGGCGGCTTCGGCGTAAGGCTTACCTTCTGAACGGTCGGAAGCAGCAAGCCATGCCACTTCAAACCACGGGTGATGTTCGAGCAGTTGGATAAAGCGCTGCCCGACGATGCCGGTGGCACCGAGAATACCTACAGGGATTTTGGTCATAGAGAATATTGAATTTTACAACAAGCTCTTTGGACTCAACGGAACAGCAGGTTCCTCGACTCGCAGGATCATTCGCGTGCGAATGATCCTGCGTCGCTCGGAATGACAGCGAGGGTTCTCTCAGAAGTAGTCCTTTAGCACTCTCGCGATACGTTCGCCGGTGTTCCCATCCCAAAGGGGCGGAATTGCTCCCTTTTTGGCGTTGCCTTCGAGAATCTTGAAAAGCTGCTTGCGAAATTCGTCCATATCGTTTCCAACCAGAATGTTGGTACCTATTTCAACTGTGATTGGACGTTCGGTGTTGGCGCGCACAGTGAGACAAGGGACTCCGAGGAATGTGGTTTCTTCCTGAATGCCGCCCGAATCCGTGAGTACGACCACAGCCTTCGACTGAAGAGCGAGAAAGTCGAGGTACGGGAGAGGCTCGCAAAGATACAGGCCTTTGGTTGCAAGTCCGAACTGGGCGATTCGCTGCCGTGTCCGCGGGTGTACCGGAAACACGACCGGCAAGTCTTTGTTTGCGGAAAGCATGGCAGTCAGTATTCGGCGCAGCATCTCGGGGTCATCCACATTGCTTGGCCGGTGCAAGGTGACCAATGCGTAGCGCTGGGGAAAGCCGTTTTGCTCGCGTTCGAGGGCGCGTGGCAGTAGACGCACCAGCGTATCGATCATGACATTCCCCACGAGGTGAATGCGTTCCGGCGGAATTCCTTCCCGGGCAAGGTTCTGGTCAGCATCCTGGGAAGGCGTGAATAGAAGATCCGAAAGCTGGTCGGTTACCAGCCGGTTAATTTCCTCAGGCATAGTCCGGTCGTTTGAACGCAGGCCGGCTTCGACATGCGCGACCGGGACCAGCAACTTGGCGCACACCAAAGCGGCGGCGACGGTTGAATTCACGTCGCCATACACCATTACCAGGCGTGGCTTTCGTTCCAGGAGAACAGGCTCAAGTCCAGTCATGATGGCGGCGGTTTGCTGTGCATGGCTCCCTGAGCCAACTCCCAGATTCACATCAGGTTGCGGGATTTCCAGTTCATTAAAGAAGACATCGGACATAGCCTGATCGTAGTGCTGGCCCGTGTGCACCAATGTCTGGTGAAAACCGGCGTCGGAAAGGGCCCGAACTACAGGAGCGACCTTCATGAAATTTGGTCTGGCGCCGACCACGTGAAGAACATGAATGGACATCGTAAATTGAATTTTAGAGATGAGCGCGGGAATTCCGCAATGGAAGGGCGAAAACGCGATTGCAAGTAGCTGAAAAGTCTTGCACCAGGGCAACACACCAGCTCAGTTCGGTGCATCTTAGCTCTGGAAATTTGACACTAAAATGACCCGAAATGGGGGTATTATTCGTGTCCGGTAAATTGCGGGAGTTAGCCGCAAGGCTAAGCTTCAGCTCAGGCGCCGGAACTAACGCTTTCGTGCACCCCCAGATACGGTTTGTTCTGCAGAGGGCACTGCGCTTGCCAGCCGGAATTCAGTTCCCGTAACTCCGGGAAGGGGTTAAACCATGCAGTCTTCTCTTCGCCTCGCTGTCATTCTTCTCGCGGTTTCCACTCCTGCTTTTCTGCTCGCGAAGTCCAAGCCGGTAAACGATAGCGGCACTACGACGCAGGCCGGTGGCCAGCCTGAACGCTCGGTCCATTCGTTAGAGACTTCAACCGAGATGATTATTCCCGGGCCTTTGCGCTCATTTGAACGCATGGCGGGCATCAGTCAAAAAGTTTCGCCAGAAGAAGTCATGCCTCTGCTCGCGCGAAATGTGTATGTACAAGGCTACATCGGGTGGAAAGATTCAGGCTCTCCCACCGAGTTCCTGATCTTGCTGGGGCGATACGTAAATCAGGCAAAAGAGCTGGCTGCGTTAGCGGGCGAGAGCGGTGAAGTGCGGATTTCCGGATGCGACCAGGCCGGACAGTTGCTTCGAATTCTCGGCTATCGCATTCGTGGAGAGTGCGGACAAGACAACGCGACGCTGGTAACCGATGAACCGGAGCGGGCCTTTCTCACGGTGGATTCAGGCTTTCCGCTTCCAGCGCTCGAAATGGCGCTACGCAAACGTGAATCGTTCAGCTATCCGTTCCCGAGTTCGCGGGTGCCATTGATGTTCAGGGAAGACGATTGGAAAAACGCCATCAAGCAAAGCCACAGCCGCAACTATAGCGGGCTTGAGTTGTTCCTGTATCACCCGTCCCTTGCCCGTTTGTACTGGGCGATGTCGCGCATTGATGAGCAAACACGAATTTCACTGCAGCAATCGATCGGGCTTAGAAAGCTTTTGCCGCTGAGCGCTGACCTGGATTTTTATGGCACGCAGCTATGCATTCGCAATGGACGAGTGCAGGTCCCCGGTGGCGAGAGGGCGGAATCGCAATGGAAAGAAC
>DAIPJJ010000054.1:0-19368 GCA_036770325.1 Terriglobales bacterium | reverse complement strand
GGGCGCGAATCCGGAGAATCCGAGCGAGTTTGTTCAGCGGCTCCTCGCCAAAGATAACGGATGGCTAGCCGCGTATTTCGATACCTTCGCGCGAGTCAATCGCGAGCGGCAGGCATGGTTCGCCGACAAAGACCGGTTCAAAACCTACTATGCGGCATTTCGTGGAAACGATGTTTCATCCGATGCTGCGCGGCCCGCTTTCCGGCTCGCGCCCGGTTTGCTGCTGCTTCTGACGAGAATGCAATTGGGGAGTGATGGGCAGCCGATCGTTCCCGGCGGATTGGATTTCTGGAGACAAGTCCTGTCTGAAAAATCCGAACGAAAGCTTGTTCGCGAGTGGGGCAAGCGTTCTGCCGGTTTCAAGAATCCCGAGGATGTGCTTCAGGCAATGTTCAGTCTTTCGCGATTGGGAACGAGCTTGGGGCCGTTACAGATGTACCTGCTGTTTAGCGAGATGGAGGCGACGCGCGGTCCAGATCGACGACTGAGCAATGAAACCATGCATGCATTAGCGAAACGATTCGACGAATACGACGAGCAGTATTTGATCTTCAGCGAATTTCCAGAACTCAATGATTCCTCTGTGGTTGCGTTCCTGAATACTGCTAACGCGGTCAACGGAATCAGCAATCACACGCTTCGCGGTAACGCCATGGGAACCTTCCAGGCGAACATAGGACTGTGGCAGATTCTTGCCCGCCAAGGTCAAATTCCACGCGCGAAGCTGAATGACTCCTGGCAGGAGTTGCTAAAGCCGTTCACAAGTGTGGGCGGCTCGGCGCAGCTTTTCGAGGCCGGACGTAAGTCTCTCAACGTAGCTCTGCAGGCCGCAAACGTTCGCGGATACGCCTCGGAAGACGAAATCATCGATCTGATGGCAGGGCCGCATGAGCCGGGCGCGGATGCGCAACGTGTTCACCAGGAAATCGCGAAAAAAATTCGCGCTGTCATGGACGGGCAGCGGCTGGTTTCATTAGACACGTTATTTTCGCTGGACAATGGTCTAACGGAGTTCGCCAAGGGAGCCACCCCAGGAAGCACGTTACTTTCACTGGCCAGCCAACTGCGTGAGTTCGAAATGCCTCGCCCGATCTTCACTTCGTCGGAGAGGACGGAGTGGGCCGCGGGAATCTACAACAATCATCACACCGAACTGCAAATGCAGACCGACCTGGCGAAGATTCTTAAGACTTCTCCTTCACATGCAAAGGTCGAAGAAGCGCGCGGCCAACTGGCGCCGTTTCTGCGTGACACGCTGGTTGGGTTGAACTATGCGTACTATCAGCCGCCGGGCGCTCAACTGTTGCGAATCAACCCGCTGTTCGTGCGCTCACATGATTTTTCCGGCGAAACCGTAGTGGGCGTGGAAGGGCTCTGGCGGTCAGCCGAGTTGTTCGGACAGGGATCGGCCGCGGGCGGCGGCGCGCATCTTGTAGGTTCGCTCGCCGATCTTGCGTATGTGTTGTCCGATGCAGAGCAGGATTTCATCTCGCCTGAAAATGTGCAGGCGCTCATCTGGAAGGAAGTAGTTCCGGGCCTGCTAAGCGATGCCATTCTCGGCAGGTGGTGGAACGTGAGCCGAACTGAGATGCACGCGGTTGCGTTATATCAGCGTTCGGGTGAAGAACTGCTCAAGGCTTCGGCTACGAATGAGCAATTGCGGAGCAAGGTGCTCGACATTCTTTCCGAGCGCATGTTGTCGGAAAGTCTGTTCTTGTTGGGTGACGAACTCAAGGCCGGACAGCCAGACGACGCGCTTGCGCAGCTTACTCCGGCGGACACGTTTTATCTGACTGCTGAATTTCGCCGCCGTTTTCCGGATGATTCGGCAGATTGGGGACCGTCAGGCAAAGAGCTCGACGCGCTGTACCATCAATCTTCGGCCGACCTGAGTTGGGACCGCCTGTCGCGTGATTTTGGCGTTCCTCACAGAGTTCTGGCCCAGACTTACACGCCCGAGCTTCTGAACCTGAAGCCATTTCCTGCATTCGCCGGATATTCGAGCCGGCTGATGGCGGAGTCGTGGGACTCAAACAATTTGTATTGGGCCCGGCTGGCCGACGAAATGGGTTATTCGCCGGCCATGCTGAACTTAATGGCTCCGGAGTTGACGCGGCGCATGGTGGAAAAGATTTTTGCCACGGACTTCGAGGACTGGCAGGCGCTGCTGCGCGCAATGCGTGAAACTGGCGATGAATTTCGCCAGGGCAAGATTGCGCTGCTGCCGATGAGTGTCACGACGGCGAAACAGATTCAAACCCAGTAACGAAGTAAACACTATGGCTTGCCAGTAAATTTTTAGGGGATTTGATCATGGCAAAGAACTTGTTAATCATGTGCCTGTTGGGGGTAATGGGTGTGGCGATTACCTCGCAGAGGACCTCTGCTCAGGACGACCAGGCGGCTTTTCGAGTGACGGTCAACATGGTGCAATTGAACGTGGCAGTCACCGACAATAAAGGAAGATACGTTACCAGTCTTCGGCCGGAGGATTTCTTGATCGCCGAGGATGGGATTCGCGAAAAGATTGCCACGTTTGGCGAGGGAGACAATCCGGTCCGCAGAGTTGGAGAAGCGCCCTCAGCGCCGGGCGAGACGCCAGATCCGCCAAAAGAAGGGCAGGCAGAGCTGCCGGCAACCGGAACTGTGGGGTCACTCAGTTCGGCGCTTGCAGGATCGAATGTTTTTGTGCTGTTCGACACCAGCAACTATATGTATCGCGGCTTCGTGTTCGCGCAGGATGCAATTGCCGATTTCGTGCGTTCGCTGGAAAACGTGAATCGGGTCTCCTTTTACTCTTACAGTCGCGATCTTACCCGTTCAGTTGCGTTAACGAATGACCGTACTGCCGTGCTGAGCGCCGTGCGCACCACGGTGGCGGGAGATGACGCCGCCCTCTACAACTGCCTGCTTCTGACCATCAAAGACGCTGCGCAATTTACCGGAAGAAAAGTTGTGGTGGTCTTCTCGAACGGTCCGGACAACGTAAGCGTCGTTCCGCCCGAGGATGTAGCGGAACTGGCGCAGTCGAGTGGAATCGTAATTTACATGGTCAGCACACAGCAGGCGCAACTGGATCCGGTCTCGACGGCTGTGTTTGAGCGCATGACGGCGGCCACCGGCGGAAAGGCGTACTTCGCAAAGAATTGGCGCGAACAGAAGCAGGCGTTTACCGCGGTGCGCGATGATCTGGCGCACCTCTACTCGCTCAGCTATTATCCGAAGGCCAATCCAAATCGCGGATGGCGAACCATCAGTGTGAAGTTGATTCCCGAGAAGGCACGGAAATACCACATTCGCACGCGAAATGGATACCGGCCGGTTCCGTTGCGGCCCGAGCCTGAATATCGCTCGGCACAAACGCCGTAAAGCCTTGTGTTTAATTCGGAAGGAGAGCGGTAGCGCGCGGGAAAATCAAGGGCGAGCGATCGGCAGGTCTCGTCTTTCTTCTTCGATGACCGGCATGTGCTGGTAGAGAAATTCGTAGTGCTCGATGCGCACTGCAACCGCCGGCTTTCCACCCTCTGATTGATCTCTGCGCAACACGCGGGCCCGGCAGCACACGTTCATGTCTTCGGCAAGCGTGATCTCAGAGGGCATGACGAGGGTCATGTCGATCCACTGGCCTTCGGCGACCGGCAAATCCGTCCAGACCATAGCGCCACGTGAACTCAGGTTCTGAGTGCAGCCGGAACCGCTACGGCCTTCTGTGGGAATACGAAGAAGAACAGGTACCTGGTAAGGAAAGCGCTGGCCGCAACGTCGCTCGATCCGGTTCTGCTCAGCGCTCGACATCAGGCAAACACTTTAGCTCAATAACTCGTCATCGGGAAGTAAAAAGAGAAGCTCACGTTGCCTTTCTCCAGATTCCGCTGATTTGCATCCCAATGGGACTGACCCGCATTATGAAACGTGAGCTCCGTGCCAGACCCGACCTCTCCTAATCAGCAGTTTGAAGCTCCAAAATCCGGTGGATTCAGTCTGCCGGCGACGCTGCGCGCGTTAAAGCACAGGAATTTCCAGCTATTTTTCGGCGGGCAGCTCATTTCGCTGATCGGCACCTGGATGCAAAATGTTGCACAGGCCTGGCTGGTGTATCGCCTCACCGGCTCGTCATTGCTGCTCGGGTCGGTCGCTTTTGCTGGACAAATTCCGGTTTTCCTTACTTCGCCCTTGGGCGGCATTGTCGCCGACCGCTATAGCCGTCATCGAGTGGTGATTGGAACTCAGACCGCGTCGATGATTCTGGCGTTCGCGTTTGCGGGACTGACCCTTACCAACCGCATCACTGTTTTTGAGATTTTCGTCATTGCCATCCTGCGCGGCGTCGTGAACGCCTTCGATATTCCCGGCCGGCAGGCGTTCATCGTGGAAATGGTCGGCAAGGAAGACCTGATGAATGCGATTGCGCTGAACTCGTCCATGTTCAACGGCGCGCGCATTGTTGGTCCGGCGATCGCAGGTATTGTGGTTGCGAAGATCGGGGAAGGCTGGTGCTTCTTTGCCGATGCGGTCAGTTATATCGCTGTGATTGCCGGACTGCTCATGATGCAGGTTTCGCCGCGGGCGGCCCGCCCGATGGGCTCTCCGATTGAGCACATGATCGAAGGCTTCCGCTTTGTGAGAGAAACGCAGCCGATCCGATTATTACTGCTTTTATTGGGACTCGTAAGTCTGGTCGCGATGCCGTACAGCGTGCTGATGCCGATTTTTGCCGATCGCATTCTGGGCGGCGGGGCGCGGACACTTGGCATTCTGATGGGAGCTACCGGAGTTGGCGCTCTTATTGGCGCGCTAACCCTGGCGACAAAGACCGGGGTCCGCGGTCTGGGACGCTGGGTGGCATTTTCCTGCGGGGGCTTTGGCATTTTCCTGATTGCATTCGCGCTGTCGAAAAATTTCCTGCTTTCGACGGTGCTGCTGGTCCCGGTCGGCTTCTGCATGATGTTGCAGATGTCGTCGTCGAACACGCTCATTCAAGCCATGGTCCCCGACCATCTGCGCGGGCGCGTGATGTCGGTGTACTCGATGATGTTCATGGGCATGGGCCCATTCGGCGCTCTCATTGCCGGAGCGATCGCCGACCGGCTTGGCGCGCCCCTGGCTGTAATCATGGGAGCGGTCGCATGTGTGGGTGGCGCGTTCGTCTTCGGCATGAGATTGCCGCAGATGCGCGGCGAGGCACGGCGGCTCATTCTGGCGCAACAGATGGTGGGAGGCGAGCCGGTGCAGGAGATGACGGCATCGGGGGCGGAAGACTAGATCTCAACAAGGTCGCCCAGCCATTGTTGGCGACACGGGGCGAAGTCAGTGCAGCATGTGCGAGTGGCGCACGTAATCCCCGAGAAGTTGCAGGTACTGCAGCACGGATTGCGGGGCGTCCGCCGGAGAAATGGGAATGTAAGAGAAAGTCAAAATCAACATGATGACCGCGCATAGCGCCAGCCAACGCCTGCCGGTCGATACCTCCGGCCAGACTGGAACCGACGGGTGCCGCATTCCGCTGATGCGCAACAACACTGCCCACACCAGCCAGCCCGTCCAGAAAAAAAGTGCCAACGGAAGGAGCACAAGGATCGTGATCCGGGAAACTATTTTGTGGGCACCCGGCGAAATCGCAAAAACTATGTGACCTCCGTCGAGTTGTCCGCCGGGAAGTAAATTCAGCGAAGTCGCAAACATTCCGACCCATGCGGCGATTGCGACCGGATGCAGATAGAGCGAAGAAAGCGGTATTCCCGCAAAGCGCCGCGCGTTACCGCTCGCAAGCAGAAGATCGCGCACTACGGAAAAGATCAGCGGATATCCGAGTCGTATGTCGGGCGGCGGCGAGCCTAAGGGGGCAACGCGCGACAGTCCGAAAGAGAAGACCAAAACCACGACCGAAACCACAAAACCAGCGATTGGCCCGGCGATTCCGATATCAAAGAGAGCCGCGCGCGAACGCAGCGGAGACTTGATCCTGATGAAGGCCCCCAAGGTCCCTATCAGTGTGGGAAATGGAATAAAGAACGGAAGCGTGGCGGAAACTCCATAGCGGACGCAGTACAGATAATGTCCCAACTCGTGCGCCAGCAAGATCAGCATCAGCGTTAGCGAGAAGGGAAGCCCGAGCAGCAGATGGTTGCCCTCCATGGCCCAGCGTACGGGGAAGATTTCGCCGTCGGACATGGTGAATGGAGGCAGTCCCGACAAGAAATTTGCTTGCAGATGAGCGCCGACGACCAGGGTGGTAAAAAATGTCAGTAGAAGAAGAAGTGCGTGCAACCAGTAACGATGTCTGTGACGTTCCGCAACAATGATGTCTGCGCCGTCCGGTGTATAGACTTCGCTGGGAGCGATAACTTCGGGAGAGTTCTGAGCTGACATCGTGAGTCGAGGAGGGAATGAAGCCACCCGTGCCGAAACGGCATCTCTGCCGAATATGCCGGACCTCGTTCTTATTCTATCGTCTGCAGCTCTTTGCCGGGTTTAAAGCGCACAGCTTTTCCCGGAGGAATGGAGACCTCTGCGCCAGTGCGCGGATTGCGGCCGATGCCAGTCTTGCGGGGACGAACGTTGAAGACGCCAAATCCGCGTAGCTCAATACGATCGCCAGCGGCCAGCGACCGTTTCATGCTTTCAAAAACGGTTTCGACGGCCATTTCAGCTTTGGTTTTCGTGATGCCGGTGCGGTTGACAACTTCATTGATGATGTCGAGCTTGATCACGGGCGCCTCATCGCGTAGAAGTCTGTGACATGCTTCAAGTGATTGATGCTAAGAGAGATAAGGAAGATTGTCAATTGTGCAAAGAGTCTCGTATTATTGAGAACCCAGCCAGGAAAATTGAATCATTCAATCATTGAGGCATTCAGTCATTGGAAAACAATGGCCATGGCAGCCAAGGAACCCTTCAGAAAGCTACTGAGCTGAAGTTAAGGACGAAGCAGTTTGCTATTCGCATAGTTCGTTTGTTCAAGTCCCTGCCGCATTCACCTGATGCGCAAACCCTAGGCAAGCAGATTCTGCGTTCTGGGACTTCTGTGGCAGCGAACTATAGGGCAGTTTGCCTTGCTCGATCAAGGGCGGAGTTTATCGCAAAAATGGGACTTGTACTTGAAGAAGCAGACGAGACAGTATTTTGGCTCGAACTGCTGACTGAGACCAGCGTCCTTCGACCGGAGAAAACGCGCAACCTGCTTGCAGAAGCCAATGAGCTTGTGGCGATCTTCGGAGCCTCCGTGCGCACCTCGAAGCGTGGCGGTTTTCAATGACTCAATGACTTAATCACTCAATGATTCAATTTGCCTTCACCAAAGGAGCTTCATGCTAAAAAGCGATCGCTGGATACGCAAGATGGCCCACGAGCAGGGGATGATCAATCCTTTTTCTGAGAAGCAGGTGCGCGAAGGCGTGGTCTCATATGGGCTCTCTTCCTATGGCTACGATCTGCGGGTGGCGGATGAATTCAAAGTTTTCACCAATGTAAATTCCGCCATCATCGATCCCAAAGGATTTGACGAGAAGTCATTCGTCACCATCCGTGCCGACTCTATTCTCATCCCACCGAATTCTTTCGCGTTGGCGCGTTCAGTTGAATATTTCAAAATCCCTCGAAGTGTGCTGACAATATGCGTTGGAAAATCGACCTACGCGCGGTGCGGAATCATCGTGAATGTGACGCCGTTCGAGCCTGAGTGGGAAGGTTTTGTCACCCTCGAAATTTCAAATACCACGCCGCTGCCGGCGCGTGTTTACGCTAACGAAGGCCTGTGCCAGATCCTCTTCTTTCAATCCGATGAAGTCTGCGAAACCAGCTACGCAGACCGCAAAGGAAAATATCAGGCGCAGAAGGGAATTGTGCTGCCGAAACTGTGACGATCAGGATGTACTCAGCTTTCGTAAGGAGCTGAGGAGTTTTCGGCTTACAAAGGCTTTCCTATTTCCCAATGGTGGCCGAAAGGATCGATCACCCGGCCAACACGCCAGCCATATTCCTGATCGGCGACGGGATGCACGGTAGTGGCTCCGGCTGCGATTGCGCGATTGAAGAGTGCGTCGGGATCATCCACCACAAAAATCATGCGAACCGTTCCACCGCCCAGAGACTCAGGGCTGAAGTTCTTGTGCTCAGGCGATTCATCCGCGACCCAGAAATCGGCATCTCCGACCGCGAGCTGCGCGACTACGCCGCCGTCGGGACCGTCAAGGCGAAACAGTTCGCGCGCGCCGAAGGCTTGCTTGTAAAATTCCACGGCCCTTGCGCCTCGGCGAACAGAGAGCATCGGCGAAATGGAAGTTTGTGGCATTTCGATATTGTGGCATGTTCTCTCCGGGAGCGTGGTGGCAATTGTGGGAAGGCCTGGAAGTCAGGGCGGAGGCACCCTCAGGATGAATTGACACATCGAAGTGAGTGTCCCTCGGCCAACAGAGCGCCATTCTGTTTCTCTTAGCGATACCCGTGGCTTCAGCCGCGTGGACGGTCACCCATGAAGCGCTCTTCCGCGAACTGCAACAGTTCTGCAAGTCTCAGCAAAACAGCCGCAGTCTTTTGAGGCGCAAGTTTTTCTACGTGTTCACCTGCGAATACTGCTTCAGCCACTACGTCACGGCACTGCTTCTACTGATTACGCGCTTCAAGATACTGTTTCCCGACTGGCGAGGTTATCTGGTTTCCTTTTTCGCACTGGTTTGGATTGCGAACCAGTACATGAGTATCTACGATCGCCTGCGGCTGGACATCAAGCATGAGCACATTGCGATCAATGCTGACCAGCAGCAAGTCCCGTCGGAAGGTCCGGAAAAGCATTAGGGCCACTGACGGAAGTGAGATCCGGCCAGGTTCTCTGAAATAACACAGAAAGGTTACACAGCGAAGGCCACGGCGCTTGCAGTATAGTTTTTAGAACAGCCAGTCTCGATCCGGCTTCTGCAAGCTCAATTCATTCCAGCACTCAGGAGACCCCATGTCTGCTTCTTCCATGCTCGTTGAACGCGAAGCTCGTCCCGTAGGCGCGCCCGATCCTTCCCAACATCTGCTTCAGTTTACCGCCGGCTATGTTCCGTCCTCGGCGCTGTGGGTTGCGGCGGAACTGAAGATCGCCGATCTGATTGGCAACAGCGCGAAGCCGGTCGGCGAACTCGCGAAGAAAACCGGCACCAACGAAGACGCGCTGTTTCGCACGCTGCGGTTGCTCGCGATGGTAGGGATTTTTGCTGAGACCAAACCTCGGCATTTTGCATTAACACCAGCCGCGGAGTTGCTGCGCTCGGACCATCCGCAGTCGATGCGTGACACGGTGGTCTGGCTGGCAGATCCGTTTCACTTCCGCATTGCCGCCGAGCTCCTGCATTCGGTCCGCACCGCGCAGCCCACAGTTGAGCACGTGACCGGCAAGCCCGCGTTCGAATACTTTGCGAGTGATCCGTTGGAGTTCGACCGCTTCCATCTCGCGATGACGAACTTGAGTGCGATGGCCGTCAGCGCGGCGCTCGAGGCTTACGATTTCACCGGTTTCAAAACGATTGTAGATGTCGGCGGCGGACACGGATTTGCGATCTGCTCGATTCTGAAGAAATATCCGCAAATGCAGGGTGTGTTGTTTGATCTGAAGGATATTGTTCCGGGTGCTGACAAGCGCATTTGCGATGAAGGCTTGCAGAAGCGCTGCCGGACCGAGCACGGCGATTTCTTCAAAGCTGTGCCCGAGGGCGCCGATGTTTATTTCATGAAGCACATCCTTCATGACTGGACTGACGAACAGGCAACCACAATTCTGCGGAACTGCCGGCGGGCTTTCGACAATCAGGGCAAGAGGTCGGGAAAAGTTGTGCTGCTCGAGTTCGTGGTGCCGCCAGGAAATGAGCCGCATCCGTCGAAAATTATCGACATTGAAATGCTGTTTTTCCCTGGAGGCAGGGAGCGCATGGAAGAGGAGTGGCGCGACCTTTTTGCGGGTGCCGGGTTCAGATTGACGCGGATTGTTCCGACGAAGTCTCCGTTCAGCGTGATTGAAGCGGAAGTGGCGTGAGTAGGAGCAGAGCGGAACGCCCGCGCGGTGAGAATTCCCTGAAGCGTTTGTGAAGGAATGAAGAAGTGCAGCGGTCCCGTTCGGCTCCTTCCCTGCGGTCAGTCACTTAGGGCAGGCTCTTCGACTTCGCAGAGTCACTTGCAAGCAAGTGACTCTGCTTCGCTCAGGATGACAGGAGTGGTGTCATTACAAATCTTCTGCTTGCAATCCAAGTCAAAATCGAAATCCCCGCCCTATCTCCGCAAAGAGAACGCGGAGATAAGGACGGGGCACCCTCTCATGTTTATTGGCGAAGGCTAGGTTCGGAACTTTGGAATGAGTGCTCCGGTTGAGCGGCTGTACTGAATGTATTCTTCCCCGAATGTTCTTCGCATGAATTGCTCTTCAATGCCGCTCTTGATGCGGAATCCCAGCCAGAAAAAGAAGATCGCGATCAATCCCACGACTTTCCCGCGCGCGAGCGCCATACCAAACAAGGCGAGCAAAATTCCCGAATAAATTGGGTGCCGCACCCAGTGGTAGGGACCCGAGCGAATCAGTTCATGGCCGACTTTGATTGTGACCGCGCTGCTCCAGTTCTGCCCGATATAAAACCTTGCCCAAATGGCGAATGCGAAACCGGCGATCGAGATCGCGAGTGCAAAGATCTCGATGTTAGGGTTGCGCGGAATGAAGTGCCAATAGAGCTGGCCGAATGGCAGATTGTCGGTAACCATCAGCAATGCGCCTATGATCAGGGGGCCTTGATAGGAAAGACGTAGTCCGAAAGGCGCGCGCTCCTGAGTTTGCTTAGTTCGCATCGAGCCGATGAGCCAGAGGACCAAAAAGAGGCCCCAGAGAATCGAGTAAGCGTTCGAAACGTTCATGTTCTTAAATACGAGATCGTGCTGCGCGATGTTCCATCACTGCACGAGGATATGCCAGGCCAAATAGCACCACAGCACTGGGGCGGCGAAGAGCAGGGCGTCGATGCGGTCGAACATGCCGCCATGCCCGGGAAGAATCGCGCCGGAGTCTTTTGCGCCCGCGCCGCGTTTGATGAGCGATTCGACGAGATCGCCGAATTGGGCGGCAATATTGAGGACGATAGAAAGAATCACGATCGGCCAGAGCTTCGGCTCAGCGAAAACTCCGTC
Organism: Terriglobales bacterium; assembly: GCA_036770325.1. Classification (GTDB taxonomy): domain Bacteria; phylum Acidobacteriota; class Terriglobia; order Terriglobales; family Acidobacteriaceae; genus Gp1-AA145. The sequence goes on along the minus strand of DAIPJJ010000054.1, from coordinate 8,220 downwards.
TTGACGTTCGATAAGGTGCGCGCGAAGCAAGGCCGTCGAGATTGGGACGGCGTAGTGAAACATCAACATGCCCACCCCCACACTTGCGATCACTGACGCAGTCGCGCCTTCCCAGGTTTTTTTCGGACTAACTCGCGGGGACATGCGATGCGTACCAAGCGACTTGCCGACGAAATAAGCGAAGATGTCGCCCGCCCACACCACCAGCAACAAGTAAAGGAGAAAGAAGCTGCCTTGCCATTGCGCACGAAGTTGCGCGAGGCAGGCCATTGGAACGGCGATGTAAATGAAGGCGAAAGATGAAGCGGCGGCGGCCGGGAATGGCGACGACAACTCATCACGGCGCATGGTGATGGCGAGAAAAATGAACGGCGCGAGTACGCTGGCAGAGAGCGCGATTAAGGCGAAACCGGAGGTCGAAAGCAGCGGCGTTGCGGCCGGACTGACAGCAATCAGGAGAAAAAATATTCCGACAAAAATGTATGTTGGCAATTGCAGCGGGCGAATTCCATAGGCTTCTGCGAGCTTGAGCAGTTCATGAATTGCGAGTAGCGCGACCACCGCGGCTACGAACACGAGCACGGGCACGGGCGCGCGCAACACCAGAAGAACGACGATTGGGATTAGAACGAGCGCGGTGAGTACTCGCTTGAGCAGTTCCAATTGGAATCAGCTCCGCAGAGCTCGCGCCGCAGGAGATTCGTTAAGACCGCCGTAGCGGCGGTCGCGAGTTTGATATTCAGCGATGCCCTCGAGCAGGTGGGTCCCGCGGAATTCAGGCCACAGCGTCGGGGTCACATAAATTTCTGCATACGCGAGCTGCCACAGTAAAAAATTGCTGAGGCGCATTTCGCCGCTGGTGCGAATCACAAGATCGGGATCGGGAAGATGACTCGTATAAAGATGACGTGAGACGGTCTCTTCGCTAATTTTCAGGTGCTCAATGCCACCGTTATTGGCGGCCGCGTGCAGCATGGACTGAAAGGCATCAACCAACTCGGATCGCGCACTGTAGTTCAGGGCCAGGGTCAGGAGCATCCCGCTGTTGCGCGAAGTTTCCTGCCGGGCCCATTCCATTTTTTCCTGGACCTGCGGCGGCAGCTCATGCAGCCGGCCTATGTATTGCAGGCGTACGTTGTTCTTATGAAGCGTTGGGACTTCCTGCTTCAGGTAGCGGGAGAGGAGCTTCATCAGGAAGTCGACTTCGGCCTTTGGGCGGCGCTTCCAGTTTTCCTCGGAAAATGCGTACAGCGTAAGCGAGGGTATCCCGATGCGCGAGGCGCACTCGACCACATAGCGGACGGAGGTGACACCGGCGCGATGTCCGGCCACGCGAGGCAAATGGCGCTTGCGGGCCCAGCGGCCGTTGCCGTCCATGATTATGGCGATGTGTTTTGGGAGCCGCGCTGGATCGAGCTGCTGGTAAATTTCAGCTTCTTTTCGATCCAGGCCGGCAGGAGTTTTCACCTGCAAGGGCAATTCCTTCTGTTTCAGAAACTAACATAGCAAAAAGGGAGTTGCAATGAACTGCGGAGCTTCGCTGAGGTTGGCTGAGCACGAGACCTGAACGTTAATGCCCCGCGGGCAAGTAACGCAGTTTCAATGCCGCGCTTCAGAGACATAGATTTCGGCTACCCGCTCCCCTACCGGCTCGATATTGACACCGGCGAGGTTGGTTAGCAGAACAACAGTGATCTCGTCATCCAGGTGGCGAGTGATGAAGCTGGTGAATCCTTGCCACTCGCCTTCATGCCGCACTACTCGTTTTCCATTGATATTTTCCACAAACCATCCAAAGCCATAGTGCCCGGAATTGGTATTGCCGTTTTTGAGCTTCACCGGTGTCCACATCTCTTCCAGGCTCGAACGTTTCACAAGCTTCTCCGTATCCAGAGCTGCGTCCCATTTGGCGAGATCGAGGATTGAAAAGTAGAGGCTCCCGTCGGCTGTGGTATTCAAGGTCGGAGACACCCAATCCTGGTTCTTCAACTCCCCTTTCACCAGTTGATAACCTGCTGCGCGATTGGGAACAATATCCGACTCGCTGATCACACGAGTGGTGTTCATGCCCAATGGCCGAAAGATTCGCTCCTGCAGGAAATCACCATAAAACTTGCCTGTGACGTTGTGAATCAGTATTCCGAGCGTCACATATCCCAGATTGCTGTAGCTCCAGTTGGTACCCGGTTCGAATGCCAACGGAATACCAGCAACAATCTTTAGCAACTCCGGCTCGGTGTAGTCCTTGCGCAAATCAAAATCGTGCGGATAGTCGGTAAATCCCGCCGTGTGGCTGAGTAATTCACGAACCGTGACCTGGTTCCAGGCAGGTGGGCCGTCCTTCAAATACTCGGTAATCGGATCGTCAAGGCGGATTTTGCCTTCTTCGACCAGCATCATGACGGCAGTAGCCGTGAACTGCTTGCCGACAGAACCCGACTGGAATACTGTTTCCGGCTTCACGGGAACCTGCAACTCGACGTTCGAGAGTCCGTATCCTTGTGCTCGAACGATTCTGCCGGAATGTGCTACGAGGAGCGAGAGGCCGGGAATGTGCTGCTTCTGCATTTCGGAGCGGATGAAGCGATCGACTTCATCTTCTGCATTGGCTTGCTCGGCATTGGCTTTGACACCGATTGTGGCGAGAACCAGTAAACAGATGATCACAATCCAAGGGCTTAGTCTTCGCGTCATGAGCTCCTCTGCACGGCAACGAAGTGCACTCGCAGTATAGCCGTCTGTGGCGCGATTGAGCCGAAATGGCTATCGTTTCTGCATGAAGCACCGAGCGGCCAAAGATCCAGATACTCCAACTGAAGCGGCGTCACCTGCTTCTACGAACGCAGAAGAGGCGCGGGACCGACTGATCGTTGTTCTGGTTTCGACGAGAAATCCACTTAATATCGGCGCCGCGGCTCGCGCTATGTGCAACTTTGGTTTTCAAGAGTTGCGGGTTGTGAACGCCTATAGCCCGGCCTTTCGCGAAGCAAAGTCAGCGGTCGGCGCATCAGCATTGTTAAAACACGCCCAGGAGTTCCAAACCCTCGCAGAAGCAATTGCAGATTGTTCACTTGTCGTAGGCACAACGGCTGCTCATCGGAGAAAAATTGACCAGGAACTCAAGCTCTTGCCTGATGCGGCTGGACTGATCAGATCGCGGCTTCAGGCGAACGTATCGGGTAGGGTGGCACTTCTATTCGGCTCCGAGAAGCGCGGCCTCTCAAATCAAGACCTTAGTTTGTGTCACTGGTTGCTGCGTATTCCCACCTCACACCAGTGCCCTTCCATGAATCTGGGGCAGGCAGTCGCTGTTTGCCTGTTCGAGCTCTCGCGGAACCCAACGTCTCAACTGACAACAGTGCATAGTCGAGATGCGAATGCAGAGGAACTAGAGCGTGTGACTGCGTCCCTTGCCGACGTGCTTAGACTCTGTGGATATTCAAAACCGCCCTGGAATTCCAGGGCGGAAGAGAAACTGCGCCGGTTTGTACGAAGCCTATCGTTGACTCAATCCAACGTTGATGTCCTGCAGGGCATGCTTCATCAGATGAGATGGAGAATGACTAACCAATAGGCACGGGCCTCGAGCTGGCGGGGGTTTCCGACGCTCAGTCAATCTTCCGAATCATTTGGATTCCTGCGGAACGATCGTGATGTCCAATCGCTCAGTTCCGCGGATCACGCTCAGGGAGACCGTTAATTCCACGTGCACGTCGGTCAACAAACGATGCAGATCATCGACCCCAGCAGTCGGCTGACGGTTGAAGGAAACAATCACATCGCCTTCGCGAACTCCGGCCTTCTTAGCAGGACTGCCATTTTCGACTCCAACTACCATGACGCCCGTTTCCTTAGCCAGATCGTAGAAGCGAACGAGGCGGCGATGCAGCGGAACCGTTTGCGCCTCGACTCCGATGTAAGCACGGCGAATGCGACCTTGCGTGAGAAGGCGGCTGGCGACGAACTTGGCGGTGTTGATCCCGATAGCGAAGCAAAGCCCTTGCGCGCCCATGATGGTCGCAGTATTCACCCCAATAACTTCGCCAGTAGATGAAACGAGTGGGCCTCCGGAGTTGCCAGGGTTCAGCGAGGCGTCGGTCTGGATGACATCTTCGATCAAGCGGCCCGAGTAAGAGCGCAACGAACGCCCGAGTGCGCTGACGACGCCAGCGGTCACTGTGTACTGAAATCCGTACGGATTGCCGATCGCGATCGCGAGCTGGCCGACATGGAGCTTCTGCGAATCTCCCAAAGGCGCGGCGATGAGATTTGTCGTATTCGTTTGTGCATCGTCGATCCTCACGACGGCGAGATCGGTCGCTGGATCGTCGCCGACGAGGTGAGCAGGGAAGCGGCGGCCATCGGGAAGCGAGAGTTCGATCTTTGTCGCGTCGTGAACGACATGGCTGTTAGTGAGAACGAGTCCATCGGGAGTAAAGATGAATCCCGAACCACCGCCATGACGCTCGCGGGATTCTCCGTTGCGAGTGCGGGCGGATTGCGTGACTTCAATCTTCGCTACCGAAGGGCTGACTCTTTCGGCGGCTGAAACTACGGCGCGGGAGTAGGCGTCGAGAAGCGCGGCATCTGCATGCTGCGCTGGTTCGAGCACCGGGGAGTTCTGGATGACGTCGGTCGAAACAAATTGTTCGAGCATGGCTGGTAGATGAGGGCGGGGTGGAGTTGGATTCAGAGCTGGCCTTGAACGGTGCGGCCTACAGCCGCATCGTGGTTTCAGATCATCGGTCTAACGGCACGGCTGAAGCCGTGCCCTCCCGAAGAGTCCGATGTGAATTGTCCCGACCCACACGGGAACTGCAGATTCCTCGACCGTGCGGATGATTCGCAAGCGAATCGTCTGCTTGGCTCGGAATGACATGGATCAAGAAAAGTGGTGACGCGCAGCACTGAAGCTGCGCTTCACCCAACTGGAAACTTAGGATCGGCATCTTCTAGCCATGATTCGCAAACTGAAATCCGGGGAGTACCGGCTATATTCGCGCAAGAAGAACCCGAAGACTGGCAAGCGCAGGAACTTGGGAACGTTCTCGTCTAAAGCTGCGGCCGAAAAGCACGAGCGCGCCGTGCAGTTTTTCAAGAAGGCCTGAAATTTTCTAACCCAGTGCGAGCTCTTTTGCTCTCTGCGCAGCCTTGACCACGGCCTTGATCAGCGTCACGCGAAGTTTGCCTTCCTCGAGTTCCATGATGCCGTCGATGGTGCAGCCGGCAGGAGTAGTGACGGCGTCTTTCAGCAACGCAGGATGATCGCCGGTTTCGAGTACGACGGTTGCGGCGCCGAGAGCGGTCTGCGCGGCGAGCAGTGTGGCGATGTCGCGTGGTAAGCCGACTTTTACTCCCGCTTCGGCGAGCGATTCGAGGATGATGTAAATGTAAGCCGGGCCGCTGGCAGAGAGGCCAGTGACGGCGTCCATATGTTTTTCATCGACGGCAACCGTACGGCCGACAACATTGAAAAGCGCGGCTGCGGCTTCGATGTGCTCGGGTTTGGCGTATTGTCCTTTGCAGAGCGCGGTCATTCCTTGGCCGAGAACGCAAGGGGTGTTGGGCATGGCACGAACAACGGGCACACCTGCTCCGAGTGCAGCTTCAATTTGGGAAGTGTGAACCGAAGCCGCTACTGAAATGATGAGCTGCTGCGCGGTGATTTTGTCGCTGATTTCTTCTGCCAGTTCCTGAACAACCTGCGGCTTCACGCACACGAAGACGATGTCAGCGCCATCGACGGCGGCCTTGTTGTCAGTAAGAACTTTGACGCCAAGCTTGTGCGAGAGCTCGTGGGCGCGGGTTTCGTGAGCAACTGTGGCGCGCACGCGCTCGGGCGATAGCTGGTGTTTTTCGAGCAGAGCCTTGATGAGAATTCCGCCCATTTTGCCGGCGCCCAGCACGGCAATGCGGCTCTGCGAAAAAGTTTTCTTCATGTCGCTCTCCATCGTATGCGTATAGGTAAGCTGCGGCCGCCTGGTAGCGGCTCACAACAAACTTTATGTGTGAGTGAAGCTCGAAGATATCACACAGACTATGGAGTTAGAGTCAGCGTGGCTTGGGCGGGTGCGGCCGTAATCGATCCGCAGGTTGCGGTGACGGTAATCGTGTAGTTGCCGGAGGGAGTGCCCGGGCTGCCGCTGCCTCCGGTGCCGTTTCCTTGCAGACCTCCTCCGCAGGAAGAGAAGGCAAGCGCGAGGACCGCGATCAAGGCGAGAATGCAGATTTTCCTTCGACGCGAGCTTGGCGATCCGAGCAGCAGAATTCCAGGTAACAGAACGCAGGCGAGAGACAACACGTTCTTGTATCTAGCTTTGGCAGAGACTGCTGCGAGCGTCTGCACTTCGTAGTTCACGATTGTCGAAGGACTGCCGGACTGCACGTTGCGATCGAACGAGCACGTGCTGAGCGGCGGGCACGTGCCGCAATTGTTCGATGGGCAATTGTTCGACTGAACTGAGACCTGAAATGTGACATCATTCGGAAACGTTGTTGTCGTGGGCACCAGGGTGAAGGCAATGGACGCGAGCTGACCATCTTTTGCGGTTACTGGCGTTTGAACCGGAGTGATGCTGAAGTTGAACGTCTCGTTTGCGGTGGCTGTAAAGGTGACGGGCACGGAATGCGTTGTGGCCGAGGCATCCGTTCCTTTCGCGACAATGTTGAAGTTGTAGGTTTGATTGGTGTTGCTCGAGACTGTGACTGTGAACGGTGTGCCAGCAGCGGATGGCACGATTGAAGCGGCGTTTGGCGTACAGGTTGCCGGCGGGTTACTTTCGCAACTCAGAGCTATCTGACTTGCATAGCCAGCGAAAGAGGTAAGAGTCCCGTTGAACGAAGCTTGTCCGCCGACCGCAACATTCAGAGAAGGATTCGATACGTTTATGCTGAAATCGGGCGTGCTGCTGACGACAAGAGTTAAGGGTTGTGTCTTTGCTGTCTCGCCGGGAGTCGTAGCAGCGATGGTGATTGCATAGCTGCCCGTCGCCGCACTGCTGGATGTCGAAATGGTTAGTATTGCAGTCGCCTGCTTGCCGTTCGTCGGAGCAAGCGACGGCGGCTGAAATTGGCATGTGACTCCGGCGGGCAGATTCGGGCAGGAGAGCGACACCGAGCCCGCGAAGCTGCCGAGGGCTGAGACTTGCAATGTGATCGGCGCGCTCGTGCTCCCTGGCGCGAGAGTGACGCTCGACGGCGAAGGCGGACTCAAGGTGAAATCGACGATGTGCAGAGTGAGAGGAAAATCGTGTGAGACAGTTGCGGCGTCGGTTCCGACAGCGTGCAGGTTGAATAAGTAATCCCCGGGAGAGCCGCTGGCGCTCAACGTGAAGCTTGCGCCGCCTGTCGTCGGAGTAGCAGAAAGAGGAGTGGGGCTGCACGTAGGCGGGAAATTCGTTCCACCCGATGCGCAATTCAGATTCACGAAGCTGGAATATTCGTTCAAAGCAAAGAGTTCACCGTTGAAGGTTGCAGTCTGCCCGGGAAAGATGGTCTGCGGGTTGTTGCTTACATTAAGCTCGAAGTCAGGCGTGGTGATCAGGTTCCACTCCCATATTCCGCGACCGTAGGTTGCAGCACGCAGGCGCTTCAATCCTCCGGAATTGAAGATCTGCAGCGATGTGACGGCGACGTTCGGCAGGAACCCGCCATCGGTCGAAGTGGGTGCGACTTCGGTCCAGTTCGGCAAGCCAGTGCTGCTCGCGAAGACGCCGATGTCCGTGCCGATGTAAATAGTTCCATTCGAAAGCGAGGCGCCAGAGTCAACGGCGATTGAATTCACGGGAACATCGGGCAGATTGGCAGTGAAGTCGGTCCAGGAAACGCCGGCGTTCGTCGTTTTCCAAACATGAGAAGTGCCAAAACCCATGATGCCGAGGTACGCCGTTTTACCGAGTGGATCGGTCTGGTCGAGGGCGATGCTTGAAATCGGAAACCCCTGAGGGTTGATTGACTGGGTCACGTCGTTCCAGGTATTCGGGCCGCCATCGGCATTGGTTGTCACCCAGACGTGGCCGCCGACCGGCGTGGTCGAAATGAGCGGCCCCTCGCCGTTGGTGGCGGCATAGATCACTTGCGAAAAGCCACTCGGATTTTTCAGGCCGCCCGCGGCAATTGCGCGGACCACATTTATTTCGTCTCCGCTGCAACTTCCGGTTCCGCCGGTTTCAAAGTCCGGGCTGAGCAAGAAGAAATTCTGGGCCGCCGTCGGACCGCGCC
>DAIPJJ010000237.1:0-5615 GCA_036770325.1 Terriglobales bacterium | reverse complement strand
ATCCTGTTGCGGATTCTATCCAGCGCTCCATCACGTGTCAAACGAGCGCGGATCGCATCAGCCGTCTGATTTGTTTGTTTCGCCAGCGCCTCGATCTCGCGATCGATTTCCTCGTCACCGACTTCAATTTTTTCCTGCTCAGCTATCTTCTCGAGCAGTAGAGAAGCTTTTACTTCTTCGAGGGCCTGCTCGCGCTGGCCCGCGCGAAGGCGGCCCAAATCCATTTTCTTCATGTGCTCGGAGCTCATACCCTGGGCAGCGAGCGCGCGAAGTCCACGTTCGAGTCGAATGTCTATTTGATGTTCGACCAGGGCGTCCGGAACCGCGAAGTCATTGCGGCGGATGAGTTCTGCGAGAAGTTTGTCTTTAGCTTCGCGCTCCGCGTTGTGACGCCGCTCGTGCTCCATGCCTTCGCGAATACGATTGCGAACATCGTCCAGCGTAGAAAATTCGCCGAGCTCTTTGGCGAAGTCGTCATTCAGTTCGGGTAAGGACTTCTGCTTGATCGCATTTACCTTGACTTTGTAGCTGAAAGTCTTGCCGCGAAGCCGCTCGTCAGAAAAATCTTCTGGATAGAGAACGTCGAACGTTCGGTCATCGCCTGGGTTCGTGCCCTTCAGATGCTCTGTGAATTCCGGCATCGTGTTCTTGCCGCCGATCTCCACCATTACGTCATCCATGTGAACCGGCTTGGTGCCAGGTTCGTCCTGCTTCGGTGTTCCATCGAGCGAAACCTGGGCGTAGTCGCCTTCGGCAATCGAACGCCCTTCGACGGGAGAGAACGTTGCCTTCTGCTCCTGTAATCCTTTGAGCGATTCCTCAACCTCTTCGTCCGTGACAGAAATTTCCGGGTGCTCGGCGCGCAGCTCCTTGTAGCCCTCGACCTTGATCTCTGGCATGACTTCAAAGCTCGCCTTGAAGTGCATGGGCTTGCCTTCGTGGGCATGAAGGTCGGTGACGCGCGGCTGCGAAACCGGAACCAGGCCGAGCCGCTCGGTCTCTTTGCGAAAGTACTTCGGGACTAGCGCATCAACCACATCATTTTGAATAGCCTCAGAAAACCGCTGGCGAATAATTGACGCGGGAACGTGCCCACGGCGGAATCCGGGGATACGCGCGAGCTTTTGATACTTCTGAATGAGAGCATCGGTCTCGCGCGAAACTTCCTCGTGCGGAATTTCAACTTCAATTTCGCGCTTAGCATTGGTTGCAGTTTCGGTCGGGGTCAAAGGTTACCTTTCTAAGATCGTCGTTGGTCGTTGGTTGTTCGTCGTTCGCCGTTGGCAAAGCTTTAACCGCAAAGATCGCGAAGGCCTCGCAAAGGGCGCAAAGAATCGATGCTCAATCTCACAGATCAACACGAAACCGACCGGCTAACGACCAACGACTAACGACTAACGACAGGTGTCTTACTCTGCTGGTGCGTAATACCCGTGCCGGCTATGCACCTTCAATCCTTTGTGCTCAGCAAGAATTTCGATAGTGCGGTAGCGACCGTCATGCTTGAAATCCGCCGGACGGTACGCCAACGCATATTGGCTGCGCAAATCCGCCTGTATTTGCCCAAACGCATTCGAAACGTCCGTCACCTCGAATGGCTCAAACGATCGTCCGCCGGTCGCGTCGGCAATGCGCTGTAGAACTTTGTCGTACTTGCCGCTCTCGGAATACCCGGGAAAGTTGGTGCTGATGGTGTAGACAATCACATTTGCGCGTAGCGCCATGTCGATGGCTTCTTCGCGGGTGGTACGGCTGGAATTGTCCTCGCCATCGGTGATCAGCACGATGGCCTTGCGAACTGAACCGGTGTCGTTGGTGTCCATCAGCCGTTCGCGACAGGCGTAGTACAGGGCATCGTACAGGCGGGTGCTGTTGCCTGGGCGTAAGCTGCGAATACCATTCGAGAGCAGTTGGGCTCTGTCAGTAAACTCCTGCGTGATTTCAAGGTTCGTGTCGAATCCCAACACGAATGCGCGATCATACCTTGGCCGAATTGTCTGGTTCATGAACTCAATTGCCGCTTCCTGCTCGAATTTGAAGCGGCCGCGAACCGATGCGCTTGAGTCAATCAACAGCCCGACTCGCAAAGGTAAATCTGTTTCGCGACGGAAACTGCGAATTTCCTCGACTGGGCGGCCATCATCCATGACCTTGAAATCTTTCTTGTCCAGGTCCTTGACGTAATGGTTGTGCTTGTCAGTAACAGTGAAGACAACCGGGACTTCGTTAACGTTGACGAAGATTTGCGGTGACTCGGCCGGTTCGTTGTCCGATGGGGTCGAACTTGCCGCATCGGTTGGAGCTGGAGAACTCGCAGCTTGGTTTGCCGATGCGGTTGGTTCAGTGGGCTGGGCTTCCTGCTGAACCGGCGGCGAATCTTTGGGGGCCGGAGTTGGTGGTTTGACCGGCGCCGGTTTCGGTTGCGCCACGGCGGAGGGCGCCGCAGGGAGATCATCTGTATTTTGCGCGAATACCGGCAGGACAAAGAAAGCCGCAACCGCGACAAGGTAAGGGCGTTGAAACAACTGCATGGCTGTTAATTATAGCCGCTTCCCTGAGGAGGCAGCCGCGCCCAAAAGGCTCAGGAACTGCTCAAGCTGTGGGGGAAGCGGAGTGCAAAAAGTAAGCGCCTCTCCAGTGCGCGGATGTGCGAACTGAAGCTCCGCCGCATGGAGAAAATTTCTCGGCAGCGAGATGGCGAGTCCGGTTTTCGGACGAATCTCGCGCGGAGCTCCGTACAAATTGTCACCAACCACCGGGTGCCCCATTGACGCAAGATGCACGCGAATCTGGTGCGTGCGTCCGGTTTCGATCTTAACTTTGAGCAGCGTGAACTTGCCAAACGACGACTCGATTCGCTGCTGCACTGCATAGTGCGTCACGGCTTCGCGGCCGGCGGATCTCCGAGTTGTCATGCGTGTGCGTCGGATTGCGTCGCGGCTGATGGGAGTGGAAATCGTGCCGCGGTCATTTTTAAACGACCCATGCACCAGGGCGATGTAGGTCTTTTTTACTCTTCGCCCCGAGAACTCTAGTGCGAGCTTGCGATGTGCCGCATCGCTCTTTGCGACAACGATCAGGCCGCTGGTTTCTTTGTCAAGCCGATGAACAATGCCGGGACGGAGATCGCCACCGACTCCGGAAAGTGAGCCGAAGTGGTGGAGCAAAGCATTTACCAATGTTCCGCGATTCCGATCATCGTCGGTTTCGCCAGCGCCGGCGTGAACCATCATGCCGGCGGGTTTGTTGACAACTGCGAGATCGTCATCTTCAAAGACAATGTCCAGCGGAATGTCTTCCGCGATGGCCCGAAGCGGAGGCCGAGCAACGTCGCCGATGATTTCAATCCGGTCTTCGCTGCGCAATTTGTATGAAGCTCTGACCGGCTGACCATTCAGCAGCACTTTTTCTTGTGCGATGAGTTCCTGAACGCGGGCACGGCTGGTGTCGGGGAGTTGGGAAACCAGAAATTGATCGAGGCGTTTGCCGACCTGCTCCGATGTGGCCAGGAGAATCTGCGTCCGTTCCGAGGATTTGTATTGAGGTGTCATTCTGAGTCGAAGAACCACATGATCTTCGCACAACGGCGGACTCGAAAAGGAATTTGTATCGGAACTTAGAGAGCGTTTCGTGAGGATTCCCTGACGCGCGCGGAGATCCCTCGACTTCGCTCGGGATTTCGGCAGCGGGCTCAGACGCCCGCTAGACGCCTCAACTTCGACTCCGCGCCTTCTTTCGCAAGCGAAAGAAGGCGCTTCGCTCAGGATGAAAGGGTGTGAAGAGCGGCTATCGCGTGACTGGAGCCATGGCCATCTTCGGTGTGGGGCGCAAATACCAGATCAGCCCACCGGTAAGAACCAGGCCAATCGCAATCAACTGCGTGCCAGAGAGCACGCCGCCGAAGACTGAACCGCGGCCGGGATCGTCTCGGATAAATTCCAAAAAGAATCGCGCGATTCCATACAGCACGAGGTATGCCCCAAAGACTTGCCCGTCAAATTTCTTGCGCCGGAACATCCAGGTCAAAATAAAAAAGATGATCAACTCGGCGCCGGACTCAAATAGCTGTGTCGGCTCTCGCGGAACAAGCGCATCTACGAGCGGCGTAGGCAAGAGATTTTTGAATGTTACTCCCCACCAATGATCAGTTGGCTTGCCATAGCAGCAGCCGGCGGCGAAACAGCCCAGGCGGCCGATGGCATGGCCCATTGCCAGTCCGGGTGCGAATGCATCACAAGTCGCGAGCGCGGGCATGTGGTGCTTTCGCAGGAACCACCAGGCAACTACGAACGCGGCAACCAGGCCTCCAGAAAAAACTCCGCCGGATTGCAGCGTGTCAAAGCTGAAGACTGACCGCAGGTTCTCGCCGACCGTGGCATTGTTTTGCCATTCGAGAATCACGTACAGGATTTTTGATCCCACGATTCCGGCGAGTACCACTGCGATTCCGAAGTCCCAGGCGTTTTCAGCCTTAATGCCTTGCCTAGCTGAATTGCGAACGCTGATGAAGAGCCCAATCAGGACACCGGTGGCGACAAGAACGCCATAGGTCGGAATTGCGAAACGGCCGAGTTCAAAGAGATGAGGGAACACTCAATTGATTAGATGCAGAGCAGAGTCTGAAAATTCAGTTTACCTCAGCGCTAAAGCCCTGGAGACTGCCGCGGTTGAAAACGAGCATTTATCGCCAAACGTCTTTTACACATCGGTAACTTTCGCGAAATTCAGCAGATCACCTAGACTCAGATCGCCATGTCTAGCCCCGGGCTCGCCCAGTCCCCTCATGTCCCAGATTCAGTGGCGCACGGTTTCTCTCGATGGCAGCATCTAGCGTTGGTGCTTTGGGTAAGCCTCGCCATACCCATATTGGGATCGGCCTACTACTCATTGAGTGGCATAACGCCGACTTATCAAAGTTATCGCCTTTGGGGAGGGCTGGTTTCTGAAATTAATGGTCTGCTGGTGCTGTTTTATGTCATGAGAAATCAAGGGAAGAGCTGGAGCCTTCTCGGTTTAAAGCCGTCGTTCGTTGATGTTTGGAGAGCGTTCGTTCTATTTCTTCTAGCGACAGCGGCACAGTGGATCGTCTACATTCCCGCTCAGTTTCTTTATCGTGCGTGTTCAGGGCAATTCCTTACGCCGAAGTCGATAAACTCACTCTTCGCGTTTGGCATATCAACGGTATCGATCGCCTTTGTATGTTTGAATCCTTTTTTTGAGGAACTTATCGTCCGTGCGTACACAATGTCGGAACTCATGGACTCAGGGATAAATCGCACACTTGCAATTGCAATCAGTGTCGCCATCCAGCTCAGCTACCACCTTTATCAAGGACTGGCGAACGTCCTTTCCTTGGCCATCCTTTTCGCTGTCATGTCAATCTACTATGCCCGAACTCGCAGGATCATTCCCATAATTCTGGTCCATCTCGGGTTTGACTTGGCGGCACTCTTCAAGGCGAATCTGTAGTCGCCGCCCGGCAACATTAAGGGGCAAGCTTCCCGCCGACTTATGCGTCGAGGGTTGAAGCGAGAGACTCGCGGGCTAAGACGAGGGCGGGAACTTGAAACAAGCCGACCCACTTGACCGTGTGACGGGCCGAGAATGAACCGTCG
>DAIPJJ010000053.1:0-23747 GCA_036770325.1 Terriglobales bacterium | reverse complement strand
CCGGCGGGCGGTATGAAGCGAATTTTCCTGGCGCAGGGGGAAGACGTTTTCATTGCCAAAGAAGGTGAGATCGTGGACCGGCGTTACAAGATCGTACGGATTTCGCCCAACGCCGTGGAGATTCTCGACGTGTTGAGTAATAACCGCCAGAGCATCCCGCTCACGCAGGGATGACGCTATTCTGTCATTGATTCATTCAGTCATTCAGACAGTGACGATTGTTTTGATTCAATGACTGAATGCCTTAATGACTGAATGATTCAATTTCTATGAAGCCTCGGCCTCCACAACCCTACAAACAGCGCGGCTACATGCTGATCACGCTCATGCTGTTCGTGGCCCTTTTGGCGATCGCTTCCCTTGCTTGGATTCAAAAGATCGAATTTCAGATCAAGCGCGACCGGGAAGAAGAGCTCATCCATCGTGGAGTGCAATACTCGCGCGCCATCCAGCATTTCGTAAAGAAATTCGGGCGCTATCCCGCAAAAATTGAAGACCTGGAAAGCACCAACAATCAGCGGTTCCTTCGCAGGCGTTACAAAGACCCTATCACCGGAAAAGACTTCAAGCTCCTGCACATGAACGATGTCCAGATTTCATTCAGCCCTGGCGCGGCCAGCGGATTGCCGCCCCGGTCGGCCGGCCCGAGCGAGGATGCGGGAGCACCGGGATCGCTGAACCCGAATCTCGCGGCTGCAGGCGCTCCAGGCCCAACTTCAATTGCCGGAAATGCGCAGCCCAGCGGGAACTTGCAACCTGCTCAACAAACCACCGCGGCGGGGAATGACCAGGCTGCCAACAACGACGATTCCGGTTCCGATCAGAACCAGCAGGGCCCTTCAAATTCGAATTCGCGCACAGGCAACAACTCGCCAAATCCGAGCGGCTTGGGCAATGGCCCAACATTTGGCGGTATGCCCATTATTGGTGTTGCCAGCACAAGCAAAGACAAAAGCATTCGCGAGTTCAACAAAAAGGACCACTATAACCAGTGGCAGTTCATCTACGATCCCAGCACCGACCGTGGCGGACTGCTGAGCACGCCGAATCAACCGGCGATACAAGGTGCCGTTCCGCTCAACCAGATTCAAAACGGTCAACCGGGAAGCAATGGGCAGAACCCGTCTCCAACTTTCGGCCCGGGCGGCATGAATAATATGGGGCCGCAACAGCCGCAAATGCCACAGCAACAGCCAAACCAGCAGTAGGACTTAAGCAAAAATAAAAAGCCCTCGCGATAGCGAGGGCTTTGAACTTTAGCTGGCTTACACGCTGAACGACGATCCGCAGCCGCAGGTGCTCTTCACGTTCGGGTTCTCGAACTTGAAGCCTGCGCCTTCCAGCGTCTCGAGATAATCCACAGTGCAGCCGTTCAGGTACATGACGGAAGTAGCATCAACATACACTTTCAGCCCTTCGAAATCGAAAGTCTTGTCCATCATTCCCGGCGAATTCTCGAAAGACATCGAGTAGGAGAACCCTGAGCAGCCGCCGCCGACTACGCCCACGCGCAGTCCGGCAGGCACCGGGTTCTGCTGCCCCATGATCTCCTTCACCTTGGCAACTGCCTTGGGTGTCAGGATAATGGGAGCCTTCTTAGTTGTTTCCTGCGGCTTAATTTCGGGCGTAACTGTGGCCATATGTCTCCTTTACGTTGAGCTCATTATAACAGACGCAGTTTTAGATCAATAGGATTCACAAGCAACATGCTTCAGGCTGCTTTGGCCTCTTGCCATGGATCCAGGACCACCTTAATGCACTCATGCTGTTTGTCCCTGAACATTTTGTACGCGCCGGGGGCTTCATCAAGTGACAACCTGTGCGTAATCACAAATGAAGGATCAATATCTCCCTGCTGAACATGCTTGAGCAGGCGCTCGGTGTATTTGTGCATGTGCGTCTGCCCCATTCTGAAAATGAGACCTTTGTTGAAAGCCGCGCCGAACGGAATCTTATCCAGAATGCCGCCATACACTCCGGGAATCGAAACCACCCCGCCTTTCCGGCAGGCTTGAATCGCATGCCTTAGGACCGTTGGCCTGTCGAACGAGAGCTTCATCCTTTGTTTGGCATAGTCATATGCTGCGGCGACTCCGTTCCCATGCGCTTCGAGTCCCACCGCGTCGATGCACGCGTCCGGTCCACGCCCTCCGGTCATCCACTTCAGTTCTTCAACTAAATCGTCGATTTCTGCGTAGTTGATGACTTCAGCACCTCCCGCGCGTGCCATCTTCAATCGTTCGTGAAAACGATCGATCGCAATCACCCTTTCAGCTCCGAGCAAGAAGGCGCTCCGTATGGTGAACTGTCCAACTGGTCCGCAGCCCCATATGGCCACCACATCGCCTGGCTTGATGTCACAATTTTCCGCAGCCATGTAGCCTGTCGGAAAAATGTCGCTCAAGAAGAGTACCTGCTCATCTGGCAAACCGTCCTCTACCTTCAGAGCACCAACATCGATGAACGGGACTCGCGCGTACTGCGCCTGGCCACCCGCATAGCCACCCATCATGTGGGAGTAACCAAACAGACCGGCTGCGGTAAAGCCGTACATCTTCTCCGCCATCCAGGCGTTCGGGTTGGTGTTGTCGCATGCCGACCATAATTCGTGTTTGCAGAAATAGCACTGCCCGCACGAAATCGTGAAAGGAATGACGACCCGGTCGCCCTTTTTGATCCGCCTAACCTCGGATCCGGTCTCTACCACTTCTCCCATGAATTCGTGCCCCAGAATGTCTCCGGGTTCAAGTGTAGGAATGTAACCGTCATAGAGATGCAGATCGGATCCGCAGATCGCGGTGCGAGTAATGCGCACAATGCCATCACGGGGATTCAGAATCGTGGGATCGCCCACATTCTCGACTGCGAGCTTAGTTTTTCCCTGCCAACAGAGAGCTTTCACAACTCCTCCTCTTCAGTTTTGCTTGACGCGATTAATCGCCGGCCATGCGCTGGGGTTCCATATCAACCACCGGCCGTTCGCGGAACATTGCTCGTTTGACAGTGCCGCTTATTCCGCGTTCACCTACCGGCTGTCCTGCGGTCGTGGGGATTTCGCCGGTTTCCATTAGCTGCTTAATTTGCCGCAAGCCTTCTCGCACCAATTGCTCGGGATCTACTCCCAGCATGCGGGCAAAGGCGCGGGAGAGTGGTCCGGTCGGCGCTTTGTATTCCAGCGCCACGCTCAATTCGGTGCCGCGGTCCCCGGGTGCTTTCTTGAAGTGCACCACGCCGCGGTGCTCGATCATTTGCGCGTCAGATGCCCATGCAATATAGTCCGCCGGTTTTTCGTCCGTAACATGCACCTGGGAATTGAATGCATATCCGTCGCTATCGCCGACTCGAATGGAGACGCCGCCCTGGTCGTCCGCTTCAAAACTGACGGCGCGCAACCCATGGCTCCAATTCTCAGTATTTCGGACGAAGTCGTACACCTCTTGCGGGCTTTTCCCGATAGTGAAAGACACGCGGGCAGTTCCCTGGTAAGGCCTGCGTAGATCGCTGATGCCGCAGTAGAGCAGGTATCCTCCCCCTCCGGCAAAGGCCGCGCCAAACCAGTCTCTGCGTAGAATTCCGTAAATTGACAAGGCGCTGCCGGCGGCTAGCGTAAGTGCGGTTTCCAGTCTTGAAGTTGCAGGACGTCGAGAAAACTCTTCGCCCAACTCGGGAGCATAGTTCGTCGTAATCGTCATGAGTTCACCGCAATTGGATTTGTGATTTGGTTGTTCTTCTCGGCTGCCTTCTTGTCCAGGGCCGTCAGCCACGATTCTGTGATTGAAGTCGTACTCTGCGCCCCTTTCGCTTTTGCCTGGCCCAGATCCCCTGGCGCTGGTAGCCCGACGTTGACCGCCGCCAGTGCAAGAGATGAAAGGCCCGGGAAGAGCTGATGCATTTTGATAGCAAACTTGGCGGGAAGTGAAATGATCAGCTCGGCTTCGCCGTATTCACACGCGCGCACGATTTTCTCGGCGGCGCGGTCCGCGTTAATGGAAAGGCCCGGCGCCGAATCGCTTAAAAGAAACCATGTGTACTCCGCACGATGTTTCCCCTTGAAATCCGCGTTACGCGGACTTCCAGTTCGCATTAGCCCGGGATAAACGGTGGTGACGTACACATTGTCTTTGACAAGTTCGGAACGAACTCCTTCGGAAAATCCGGCGAGCGCAAATTTGCCGACACTGTAAGGCAGCAAATGCGGAACGCTGATCTTTCCCCCGATTGACGAAACATTGACGATCCGGCCGCTGCGCCGCGCTCGCATCTCTGGAAGGACCGCCAGCGTCGTGTGCAATGGCCCCCAGAAAAACACATCCAGCGCCTCGCGATACTCTTCTGCGGTCATCGTATCCATTGGACCGACTGTGATCGTGCCGGCGTTGTTTACGAGAACGTCGATCTGGCCAAACTGACTTCGCACATCAGCCAGGGCTCGTTCCACTTGTTCACGATCGCGAATATCGCATGGGCAAACGAAAACCTGCCCTCTTCCGCGCAGAAGCTCATGGGCACGCTGAAGCGTGTCGCCGTCTCGCGCCAACAATGCGACTCTCGCACCTCGCTCCAGGAAAGCGCGGGCGAGCGCCAGACCGAGTCCGCGCGAACCGCCAGTGATGACCACCGTGCGGCGTGAAAGGTCGTAACGTCGAACGCGTCGCATTCCCATGTAGAGGAGACCGATTCCGGCGATGATGCCGAGTGCAATGCCGGTCCTGGTTGCGTGATCGCTTTTGGAAGCAATTTTTCTCGTGATCCTACGGGAAAGCTTCATAGCTCACTTGCACTCCGGAAATTGTTGGACCCTGAACGGCGCAGACGGATGCTATTCGTACATCACTACCATTTCGAATGTATTACGAAGCCCGAAGCCTCAGGCATCGGATGACGACTGTAAGGCGCTTAAAGAAAAGATGTAACGCCGCTAAGCTTTCATTTCCGGAGTAAGCGGCTGAAATTTAAGCAGCCTTTCGCAGTTTCCTGATCTGAGCTGCCGCAACTTTCAGATCAGCTATGAAGGCCTGCTTCTGAGCATGTCGAGCCGCCTCGTCCGGAGCGCGCAGAATTGACGAAGGATGGACGGTTGCCATTACAAAAGGAGCAAGTTGGGAGTCAACGAATTCTCCCCTTCGCTTCAGAACACTAAAATCCCTTCCCAGCAAACCCTGTGCCGCAGTTGCGCCGAGGCAGACGATCACTTGCGGGCGCGTGACAGCAATCTCAGCGTCCAGCCAGGGACGGCATGCCTTGATCTCCGAATAACGCGGCTTTTTATGTATGCGGCGTTTCCCACGTTCTGCAGGCACCCAGTTAAAATGTTTGACAATGTTGGTGACGTACACTTGCGAGCGTTCAATCCCCGCCGCGACCAACGCTTCATCAAGAATTCGGCCTGCGGGTCCAACGAATGGACGGCCGGCGATATCTTCCTTATCTCCCGGCTGCTCACCAATCAGCATGACAGTCGGGTGCTGCGAACCCTCACCGAATACGGTCTGAGTGCCTTTCTGCCATAAATCGCACGCTTTGCAGCCTGCAGCCGCGTGCTTGAGTTTTTGCAGACTGGGGCGCGCGGGCACGAGGGGGGCTGCTGTACTTTCAACAGCATTCGCGCGGAGGGACATGAATTCTCAGATGACGCGTCCTGGTGACTATTTGCTTCCTGGATCGTTGCCCGCCCCTCAGCATCTAACCGTTTAACAATTACGTTACATACCGCGGAAAATACAGTTGAGACTGTATTGGAGAATTAGGGTTTTAGCTGTAAGTTCAGCCTGAGTTCGAGTCACCAGGTTTGGTGGTTACCTTTTTATGCTGGCGTACTGCGTGAATGAGAGCTGCAATCGGCCGCTTCATTCATTCTCTGAGGGCCGATTGTTCCAGTTCGAAGTGGTTTCGATTTCCGTCGCTGCCAGTGATGAGAAGTCATCAGCGTTAGACGAGCGTCCGCAGCGCCAAACCTTGCATTTGTGGCTGTGCGGGCGATGCGCGTCGAGTATGACACTGGTGCTTGAACCCGCGCGTGGAGTGAAAGTGATCTCGCTCGACCAGCAACCTGAAGCAGCGCGTGAAAGTTCCCTGACGAGCGCCACTGTACCGCACGCGAAAGAGTGTTGACCCAGTGAGACGGCGCACCCGTAGAATGGTGGATGACAACATTTGGATCGGCTCACGAACTCTCTTTAGCAGTAAATGTGACGACCTAGAAGGTTAAGAAAATTTTTTGTTGATTCAGAGCAGCTGCCTGTAGATCAGTGCCCCTCGAGAGGTGAAAAATGGGAGTATTTCGGATTCTAGTCGCGGATGATCACGAGGTAGTTCGAAAAGGGCTCATCGCGCTGCTGCAGTCGCAACCTGATTGGCAGGTCTGCGGTGAGGCAGGCGATGGCCGGGAAGCCGTTGACAAAGCACAACAACTCAAGCCCGATGTCGTCATTCTTGATATTGGGATGCCGAGCCTCAACGGCCTCGAAGCAACACGCCAAATTCTGAAGAGCAATCCCCAGGCGCGAGTATTAATTCTGACCCTTCACGACTCGGACCAGGTGGTTCGGGAAGTGTTGAACGCGGGCGCGAGGGGCTTCCTCTTGAAGTCTGATGCTGCGCGAGACCTGGTAGCCGCTGTTGAAGCACTACGGCGCGACAAAACCTACTTCACGTCAAAGGTCGCAACCATGGTACTGGAGGGCTACTTGAAAGGCGGCACCCCCGGCGCCCCAGTTCCCACTCCGGGACGCAACCGGCTTACCCCGCGCGAGCGTGAGATTGTCCAACTGCTCGCGGAGGGTAAGAGTACGAAAGAGGTCGCGGTGGCGCTTGGATTGAGCGTAAAAACCGCGGAGACCCATCGGTCGAACATCATGCGCAAGTTGCAACTGCATTCGGTGAGTGATCTTGTGCTGTATGCCGTCCGCAACAATATTGTGCACGTGGTTCAAGCTGGGATCGAGTAGTACGCGAGAATTGAGCAGCAAAAAAGGCAGCTTCTTCGGAAGCTGCCTTAAAATTTTTAGAGGCTTGTTATGCCGCCGGCTTCTTGCGCCGCGTGACTTCGGACTCGGAGTCGACCTCCGCTCCTTCGCCTTTTTCAGCCGCAACGTTAATTCCTTCGGCCAACTGGTTCAGTTTCGCGTCGGTCTCCTTCTCTTCGTTCAACGTCTGCTCAAGCAATGACGCCGCTTCATTTTCCCCAAGCAGATTCGCAAACGTACGAGCTGTGCCATAGCCCGCGATCTCATAGTGCTCCACTCGCTGCGCGGCCGCGATCAGAGCAGCGTCCTTGACGTCCGGATCCATCTCCTCGTCAATCACTTCGCTGCCTTCCTTTATCAATCCTTCCATGGCCTTACACTTCTTGCCCTTTGCTTTTTCACCGAGGGTCTCAAAAATGCTCTCGATACGCTGCGCATGCCCTTTCGTCTGTTCCAGGTGTTCTTCAAAGCCCTGGCGTAGTTCATCTGAATTTGAGGCGTCCGCCATCTTGGGCAAAGCCTTAATAAGCTGGTTCTCCGCGTCGTACAAGTCTCGGAGCTGGTCCACAAATAGATCGTTCAAAGATTCAATGGCCATGTCATTCCTCCCGGAAGATTTTTTTGGATTGCTTCGAGCAAAATTTGAAATTTCGCTCGGATCGAATCCCTCATGGTCCCCTTAAGCCAGATTTGAGGCGAGAAGCAGGGGCCGGCTCTTATCGTTTGCCGGCGCCTGCTCGAAAGGTGGGGAAGTTGAGGGCAACTTTCATGTCCAGAGAATAGGCCGGGAACGCTTGGTCAACAATCCTGCCGATTCTGTAATTTTTCTGAGGACTTTCCTGTAGCAGAGAAGGACAACTGCAAAGGCCAGCGATAACGACCTTGCGGAAACGAACGTTCACAGAGAACGGTCCATGCCTCACCACCCCTAGGTAAAACACTGTATCCAGAGCTGCTGGATTTCGCGCGCATGTCACGTATAGTCGAGCAGGCACGAGAAGCCAGCCCTGCGAAAACCCGCATGAATGCTGGGCATTCGCGCACTTCTGATCAGGCGACCTCACGCGTGCAGCGAAAACTACCGCGTTCCCAAGCGGTACAGGAACGTCTGTGTACGGATACAGACCTCACCGGATAGACCATTTGCTGCAACAACTCTAGCCTCGTAAGTGTGAATACGGCTAATCCAGTTCGTTCGAAAACCTCGACAGACCGGCGTTTTGAAAGGAGAGCCCAAGTGACCACCGACACCGAAATCACCGTACGTTTTAATTCCGACCTAGACCTGGTAAAACGCGCACAGCAGGGAGATGCTGACGCGTTCGCATCTTTGTTTCATGCCCACAAGGCGAAAGTTTATTCAGTTTGCCTTCGCATGACGAACAACACCGCTGAGGCAGAAGACCTCACCCAGGACGCGTTCCTGCAGGTGTTCCGTAAACTGGCTACTTTTCGTGGCGACTCCGCCCTTTCAACCTGGCTTTACCGCATTGCCGTAAACACCGTGCTCATGCACTTTCGGAAAAAGGCATTGCGCCAGGTTTCTCTTGACGAACCCTACAATCAGGATGCGAAAGTTGTCCGGCGCGAATACGGCAGCCGGGATGATCGCCTTACCGGTTGCGTAGACCGCATCGCGCTCGCGCGAGCGATCAAAGAGCTGCCGGACGGATACCGGACTATCTTCTTATTGCACGAAGTGGAAGGCTACGAGCACCAGGAAATCGCCGAATTGCTCGAATGCTCCGTCGGGAATTCAAAATCTCAATTGCATAAAGCGAAACTTCGCATCCGCGAATTGCTTGGTCGCGCGCAGGAAAGTGATTCGCAGGGAAACGTCAGGCCGCTGCGTTCTCGCTCCCGCAAGCAAACTTTGCGCTGGCAATCGGACGACCTTATGCAGGAATTTCCTGCCCGTGGTGCAATTTTTTCAAATCTTTCACAAGCGACTGCGAGTAATGCCGCTTAATTGCGGGTTTGAGAGTGGCAGCAGAACTGCGAACGGAGAAGCTAAGTGCAAGTAGCAGCTATTGTCAGCGTCTCAAGTACGAAGGGGAGCGAAACCGATTCTGCCGGCTCGCGCTCCCGCATACTCGGCGGGCTGCATGCTGCCCAATCTCAAGTTGAACTTCACGTTCTCGGTCGCAGCCTTCTCGACCGGGCATTGGGTACATTTGAACGTCTCGGAGTCGATCGTCCTACAGTAGTTCCCGTTGCGCCTGGTCTGGTCGAATTGGCGAGTAGTTTGCCATCTCTCCCCCGGCGTTCTTTTTTTGCATGGGAAGGAACACTCGGCCGTCTGATCACGGAAGGTGCAGAACGAATCATTCTTGCGACCACTGACATCTATACAGATCTCGACTACCAGGAGCTGTTGCGTTTTCATGGCGAGCGCGGTGCGGCTTTCACGCAAGTGTATTCCGCAGACAAGCCACTGAACATCGCGGTTGTCGAGACTGACGCGCTCCGGCACGGAAGCGGTCCATACAAAATGAAACTTGCCGGTTTGATGGCAAGGCATGAGCGCTTTTGCTTTGACGGTTATGTGAACCGGCTGCGCAAGCCGTCAGATTTCATTCAATTGGTGAGTGATGCCCTCAATCGACGCTGCTGTTTGCGACCGCAAGGGACCGAGATGTCCCCAGGAGTTTGGTTCGCGGCCGGAGCGGAAGTGGACAGTTCCTGTGTGATTACAGGGCCCGCATTCATTGGGGCGGAAACCACGGTCGCGGCTGGTTGCACCATCGCAGAAGGAGCGGCAATCGAATATGGCTGCAAAATCGATTGCGGCACGACGGTTGAGCAGTCATGGATTTTGCCGGGAACTTATGTCGGTTTGGGTCTGTGCGTTCGGCGGTCAATCGTCAGCGGCCGGAAAATGCTTCACCTGGACCGCAAGACTGAGATCACCATCACTGACCGTAGATTGATCGGCGCAATCCGCTCGCTGCCATTCTTAGGCACACCTGATAAATCTTTGGAAGGTGCCCAAGTCGTTAACGGAGTGTAAACCTGTTTTTAACAACTCGCATCTGTATAGAAGCACGAGCACCACGCATCTATCTGGTAAGAACTGGTTGGTTTTAAGTTTCTGCACAAAGTTGCAGAACCCAAAAGGGAAGGTGAGATGACTACGCAGTCCGCAATCATGATCAAATTGCCGGAGACATTTAGCGGCAAACAGGCACGGAAATTGGGACGTGAACTCAAGAGCAAGCTTCAAAGCGGATCCGCAAACGTGCTCGTAGATCTTTCGCGTGTGCGCCAAATCGATCTAGCAGGGATAGAAGGACTGTTGGCCTGCATGGAACTGGTCGCGAAAAATGACGGTGCTCTCCAACTGGGCGAGATTTCCCCCGAGGCAGCGACTTTTCTTGAACTGACGAAAATGGACCAGTTATTTAACAAGTTTCCGACATTCGAGGTCACGCCGGCTTTCGCAGCAGCAGAAGAAGAAGTGGTCGGCGAAAAAGAAACCGTCTCGAAAGCAGAAAAAGAGACCGTTACGGAAAAGATTGTTCAACCGCAGCCTGTCGCTGCGTAGTAAACGCCCGCTTTGGAGCAGATATGAAGCGAATGTTTTCTCGGGCGACCGGAACTCTTCTTGTACTGATTCTGAGTGGCGCGCCGGAGCTGTTGATGGCCCAGCAACAACAGCAGCCGCCCGTTTCTGAGCAAAACACGCAGCAGCCTTCGGTGCAGCCTCCAGTGGAACTGCCGGAAAATCCGGGACGAAGCTCAACGCCCGCCAACACCGAGCAGCCAACGTTCCAGAAGAATACTCCGCCAGCCTCGCAGCCCAGCGGAACGGCAGTGGCGCCATCGGTCGAGGTTAGTGGGAGCGCGGCTTCGAAACCCGCGGGAGTGGCCATTGCCCCTCCCAAACAGCACCAGGTTCGCTCGTGGTTGATCCGGTTTGGATTCATCGCGGGAGCGGGTGCGGCGCTCGGAACTGTTGCAGCACTCTCCGCGGCCAGCCCAGGGCGAGTTCCAGGTAGCCACTGAGCTTTGTATCCGTTTACAAGGATCGATTGCATTGAATCCGATAATCATTAGCTTTTCAGGCATCGATGGCGCAGGCAAAAGTACCCAGATCGATAAGCTGCGCGAATACTTCTCCAGCCAGAACGTTCCGGTTCAGGTGTTGACCTTCTGGGACAACGTCGTCGTATTGTCTTCCCTGCGTTCCGGCTTCAGCAAGAAAGTCCTGCAGAGCGATGGAGAAGTTGGCACACCGGACAAACCCGCGAACCGCAATGACAAGAATAGCCGTTCGTGGCCTTTGCTTGCCGGAAGGTCTCTACTTCATCTCCTGGATGTCTTCCAATTGCGCAAAATTGTGCGCAGGGCAAGGCGGGCGAATGTTGGAGTGGTCATTTTCGACCGTTATATGTACGACCAACTCGCGGCCCTGCCGTTGAGCAACTGGTTGGCCCGCAGCTTCGCTCGTGTCATTCTGGCCTTTACGCCAAAGACCGACGTGTCGTACCTGTTGGACGCCATTCCAGAGGAAGCCCGCGCGCGCAAGCCGGAGTATCCGCTCGAATTCATGCGGCAGTACCGAAGTTCTTATCTGACGCTCCGCCAGATGGCACCTCTGAGTTTGATTGCGGCCGCGGAACCGGATACCGTGCATGCCGCCATTGTCACCCGTTTGCAAAAAGTTTTGACTGATTCCTCTCAACCGCAAATGGATTCAGCCGTCGCAGCCTGAGTTCCTTTGAGGTTTTTCTCCGGGTTTCATACAGCCCTTCTGATTTTGTACTCGACCAACGTCTTTGTGCTCACAAACATCCAAGACTTGCTGCTGCTGATCACTTCGCGTAAGGGACATGGGATTCCAGTATGAGCGTTTCTTCCAGACCACGGCTAGGCCTTGTTATTCCAACATTAAACGAAGCAGGAAACATCCCGATTCTTTTGGACCGTCTGAGTGCCGCAGTCGAACAAGCACCAGTCACTTGTGAATTCATAATCGTCGACGACGGAAGTACGGACGGCACAGCCGATGTGGCACGCACATGCGCGGCGGCCGATCCCCGGGTGCGAGTGTTCGAGCGTCGGGGAGAACGTGGACTTGCGGGGGCCGTGATTCACGGCTGGGGGCAAACCGACGCCGATTTGCTTGGCGTGATCGATGCAGACCTGCAGCATCCGCCCGAGCTCCTGCCAGAGCTTCTTGCGCGCGTGCTTGACGGTAGTGACATTGCAATTGCCAGCCGGTACGTGTCGGGCAATGGCAACAGCGTGGGCGATTGGAACAAGTTCCGTATATTCGTTTCGCGTTGCAGCACTTTGCTTGCTACCGCCCCGCTGCGCAGCCGCGGACTTAACGTAAAAGATCCACTCTCGGGATACTTCGTGGTTCGGCGTGAGTGTATGGAAACGCTGCGATTACAGCCGCAAGGCTTCAAAATCCTGCTCGAGATACTGGTCAAGGGCAAGATTCACAACGCAACCGAAGTACCTTTCCGGTTTGCGACCCGCCAATCGGGGAAAAGCAAGGCCGATTTCAAAGTCGCACTGCAATATTTTGCTTTGCTGGGCAAGCTCTCGCGTCACACCTTTTTCGGGCAAGGACAGCAATGAAGATTTGCCTTGTCACTTCATTCCCGCCCAGCCGCGATGCGCTGAACGAATACGGCTTTCATATCGCCGACGAACTTCGCCGCATTCCGGGCGTCACGCTCAAGATTCTGGGCGACGAATATTCTCCCGTGAAACCGGAGCTCGAAGATTTTTCTGTAACTCGCTGCTGGAAATTCAACAGCCTCTCGAATGCATGGCGTCTGCTGCGCGTCATTCGGAAGGAAAATCCGGATGTCGTCTGGTTTAATCTCGGCTTCGCCAGCTTCGGCGGTAAGGCAGCGCCGGCCTTTCTCGGGATAGCGATCCCTGCTCTTGTGCGAATGGCCGGTCACTACACGCACGTCACTCTGCATCAACTGATGGAAACCGTCGATCTTGCTGATGCTGGAGTGCGCTTCCCATTGCTCTACAAAGCGGGCGGATTCCTGGCAACTCACATCGTGCTGTTCGCGAATTCTGTGTCGGTAATGCTGCCGGCGTATCGCAGCGTCCTGGTCGAAAGGTACGGACGCGGCGCCGTGTATGTGCGGCGACATGGAATCTTCTCTGCGCGTCCGGAGTATCCCGATCTTGCGTCACGCGGAAATCCGGAACACCGCATTCTCGCTTTTGGCAAGTGGGGCACTTATAAGCGGCTTGAGCCTTTGATCGAGGCTTTCGACGCGGTTGTACAACGTGTTCCGGACGCGCGCCTGGTGGTTGCCGGAACCGACCATCCGAAAACACCAGGCTATCTGCGGTCTGTGGAGGAGAAAGTCGCAGGCCGAAAAGAAATCAAGTTCGCTGGATACGTGGCGGAAGAGGACATCCCGCAGTTGTTTCAAAGTTCAAGCGTGGTGGTCCTGCCCTACACGTCGTCGGCGGGTTCAAGCGGGATCGCGCACCTGGCCTGCACTTACGGAGTACCGATCATCGCTACGGATATTCCGGACTTCCGCAGGCTCGCCGAAGAAGAAGGGCTGGCAATCGACTTTTTCCCGGCAGGCGATACGAATGAACTGGCAGAACACTTGATCGATCTACTGGAAAGCCACGAACGCCAGGTGGAGATGGCGCTCGAGAACGTCTCAGCCGCGCTCCGCATGAGCATGCCAGAGATCATTCGCCAGTACCTGAAGACTTTCGAGCTGCGTCAGGAGTTGGAACAGATGCGTGCGGTTACAAGCCTTCGCAAACTCCCGCACTGGATTCCCTTGCGCGATACCCTTGTCCGGCGCAAAGCGCGCAAGGTACTCATGCGTTCAGAGGCTGGCCGTGCACGTGCTGCCTCCGTAAGCGCAGGAGCCAGCCCTGATCTCGCGAGTGTTGCCTATATTGCCCCGCCACAATCTGAGGTCCGCCGCAAGACCGGTACAGAGTGACTTGCGACAGACTTCTTCAGTACCCACTTCTTCGATCTAGAAGCACGGAAAAGTAGGCGAAGTCGTTCCCTTCACTAGTTGATTGAAGACCGTCGTCTGTTGCACCTTGTACTTTCCCGATACAAGGCTGTAATGCACCCACTGCACCAGACCGTATTTCTGAGCAAGATAGTATTCTTCCTTGTCACGACAATTCGAGTAATTGATGTCGCAGTTGTAACGATAGCTGGCAACAAGCACCGGCAGGTTGGTCGGCAGTATTCCCCCTAAGTTGATCTTGTAGGGCCCCCAGACCTGATTCACGCCCTTCAACAGCGTCTGGGTGACGAAGTGAGTGCAGTCGGAGTAGGTTTGATACGAAGTGTCCGGCACGGTGATGGTCGATCCCGGAAATCCAGCTTTGGCACAGCGCGGCACTAGCGGCATGTTTGTGTTGTTGGCAAATTTCTTGAAGGTGTGCATGTCCAGCCAATTCAATTCGGTAATCCACAAGTAGATGTACTTACTGTCATACAACTGAATGTCCCACGGCCCACCGCTCGCGCCTTTCGTCCAATAGAATTTGCCGTTCAGCATGCTCGTATAGAGCGGGTTCGCGGTCCCTCCCATGTGATAAGTGGACCGAAGCGATGAATCCATAGTCATCCAATCCAGCATGTCGTAAGTTCCGCTTGGGCAGTTCATTGTGGATTCAGCGTTGGCTTTCGTTGCGAAACCAGCAGACACAACAACCAACAGACACACTACTCCCAACGACTTAAATTTCTGCATTGCCCCTCCACGATGGTTTACGGCCGAGGCGCGCTTAGTTGGTCCCGAATCGCGTCGGCCTGAATAATTGTGAGAGGAGCATAAATATCTGGCGAAAGCACCAGCAATCAGCGAAACGCCTTAACTGGACACGGCTGGGCACTAGTTCTCAACAGGATTTCGACTGGTAAGTACTTACTGCGGACGCGGGACAGTATTTTCCACTGGAGCGTTGTCCGTTGGAGGATGGGAAGTTTGCGCCGGCGCAGGAGGAAGCGTCACAGGAGTGTTGTCACGGTGACGTAACACGATGGGCGCGTGGCTGCGACGCTTTGCTTCAGCCTGTGCTTGCAGATCCGCTTCACTGGCCTGCGAATTAGTGCCCGCCACCTGCCCCACGGATTCTCCGACCATTTCATGGTGACTGGCGAGGCTTACTTTATCGCCGGATTCTGCGGAACGCTGCGCTGCAGAATAGAACTCGCTCGCAGTTTCTTTGTCACCGAATGCATCCGAAACAAAACCCATGTTGTTCAATGAAAAAGCACTGTCGGGATCCAGCTTGTATGCTTTGCGGAAATCTTCGTAAGCCTTGTCCGGATCGTTGTGGTTCAATGCGGAAACACCCTGAGCGTGCAATCTTGCAGATAATTCCTGGT
This sequence comes from Terriglobales bacterium, assembly GCA_036770325.1. GTDB lineage: Bacteria > Acidobacteriota > Terriglobia > Terriglobales > Acidobacteriaceae > Gp1-AA145. Next base: position 8,423 of record DAIPJJ010000053.1, on the reverse strand, counting down.
TACTTCTCTCCGACGCCAGCCGCGCGCGCACAGATTCCTCATTCTTGAATGCGATGTCGCTGATGGCCTTGCCACGAACGCGCGGATCGAGCGACACGACAATCGGTTCGGTCGAGTGAGTTATGGAGGCTTGGTTGTAATAGTGCAGTGCAGACTCGAGGTCACCCTCGCTTTCCATGGTGAGTCCAAGATTGTTCAGCGTAAACGGGTTCTTTGGATCCAGCTTCAGGGTTTGACGAAGTACATCTTCAGCTTCCGGCGTTCTCCCCTGCTCGAGAAGACTCATGGCCTGAATATTGCCGCGATTGATCCGCAGCTCCAGGCTTCCATACGACTGAGTAACGTCGCTCAACTTACGGCCTTCCAGCTTCCGTGTACTAGCCAGTGCAATCACCGTCTCCGAATTATTTTCCTGTGCTGCAAGCTGATAATACTTTTGCGCTCGATCGATTTGTCCTTGCAGCTCGGAAATGTATCCCAGATTGTTCAGCGTGAATGGATCATCTGGGTCGATGAGATAAGCCTTGTAAAAAAGCCGCTGGGCTTTTTGCAGATGATGTTTCTGGAGTTCTTTTACCCCGTCGCGGTTGAGCTTCTGTACCGGCGTTGCCTCCGAGCGCTTGGGTAGGGTGATTCTCAATCCCTGGCCGAGTGCAAACGGAGCACAAAGCAGGGCCGCGAAGCAAAATGCCGACAGTCGTTTGTACAGAGAACTCATGGGATTTCAGAAGCTTGATTCCGAAAGCTTTGGATGCAATTCAGCAGTTCGCGTTTGCCTTGCAATCGGCAGCAGCTCTGGCTACCCGAGAGCAGTAGCAGGCATCCAAATGGCGGTAAAAACCATGCGCACCTACATCCATCTGTCATCGTTAGCCATTGTCTCAATGCTGCTCGCCGGCTTAGCAACCGCCCAAAGCCAGACGGGATTCAACAGCAATCCCACATCTGCTCCTTCAACGCCGCCAAGCTCTGCGGCCCAGCGGGAGAACTACGATCCACTTCTGGATCTGCCTCCGCTTCCCCATAACCGCATAACCCTGATGGGCGGAATCGTACTGAACAACGATGAAGTTATGAACCACATGGTGTTCCAGCCTTTTGGCACCAAGCAGAAGATGTCGGTGCACTTCGACACGCGCACTCGCTTTTTTCTTGACGGCAAACCGATCACGGAACGCGAGATCAAGCCGGGGCAGCGCATTTATCTGGACACGATGCTGAATGGCGACAGAGTGTTCGCAAAGACGATCTGGATACGCACCACGGCGGAGAGCGGTGTCGGACGCGGTCAGATCATGAATTTCGATTCACGCCGCAAAATACTCACGGTTCGCGACCAAATCTCGAACCAGCCCGTGAAACTTCAACTCAGTTCCAGTACAGCGATTCGGAAGGGCAACACGGCCGGTAGCGAAAGCGATCTGGTTGACGGTGCGCTTGTCGACATGGATTTTGGGGCGCAGAAAGACTTGCGTGCGGTCAGGATACTTGCGGCGCCGGGCAGCACATTCGAATTCGCCGGGCGTGTGACTTATGTCGATGTTTCTCAGAAGCTGATTGCCATCGACAATCGAAGCGATGGCAAGAAGTACGACATCAGCATGGAGGCAATCGCACCCAGCGTTCTGCATCAGATTCACGAAGGGCAGGAGGTATCCGTTTCCGCGGTATTTGAAGGCGACCGCTATGCGGGACGGAGGATTGACATTTCATCTGCAAATTCTGCGCAGCCCAATCCCTAAGCATTGGTGTTATTTGGCGGGGTGTCCTGCTGTCAGGCCGCAGATTGGGGCTCATCGATATCTGCTGCGCACTCGATGCCGGCCGTAATTTCGGCGGCAATTTTTCGGCGATGGCTCACGTAATACCCGATGGTGTTCTTGGCGTAACGCCAGAGCGTAGAGACATCTGTCTGATACCAGCAGCACTCCGCCATGTGCGGTGAAAAACCACACATGAACCGGAAGCGCCGGTGTACTTCATCCGGCACGCCCAGCGCTGCCGCGGTCATGCGGTGGTTCCCCTCGATAATTGTGAGAGGCGTGCGCTCGTTCAAAGTGATCAGGATCACTGATCGAAATTGTGATTCTTCCTGAGTTTTCATTTCCAGGCTGAGTGAGCGCAGCTTTTCCAGGAAGGTATCGTTCGAGCGGGAAAGGATGCGAGAACGAATCCTTTCTACCGTTTCTGGAAGCAAAAAGCTGGGTATCCCGTAGCGCAGCCATTGGTTGCGAGGGAATACCCGTATGCGGGAAATGTCCTGTGGCGTAAGTTCGACTTCCCACCATTCGGTATCGGCGGGCAGTTCGCGCCATAGTCTTCCGCGCCGCCGAAACAACAACGCCCGCCGCAGCGAGTTCTCGCGCTCATTGGAGAAATCTGGATGGCTGACCAGCAGTGCAAACCGTTTTCGAAATCGCTTGAACTCGTCCTGATAAAACTCACCGCGCAGGAAATCGGCGATTACCTCGTTCTCATGAATCCTGCAGATTTTCCTCAGCCCGTAGCTGCCATCTGGTAGTTCCGCCAAGTCTGCCAGGGGAGAATCAGACCGGATCTCACGCAAGAACGGCAACGAAACTGTAAAGAGCAGGACGAGCATCAGCACAAGCTGAACGTTTACGACCGTCTGCAATGTACCGTGGAAGAGGTAGATCCCAACGATGATGGCGGCGCTGAAGCCAAGTTGGAGCCAGCTCACATTGCCAATCTTCCGCGAAATCTCGTAGGTCATGATAACGACGCTGAGCGAATATATCGCGGTCGTAACTGCGTAAAGGACCAGGAGGGATGAATAGAAGTGACTCCCTTCCGCTGGAAAGCCTTTCCCGAGCAGGATAGGCCAAAGTTGCGATGGTGCAACCGCCGCGCAAAGGATGAATACCGTCGAAATTCCCGAAGCCAGCAGCAACGCTGTGCTCAGTACTGCCCTGCTTCCTCGCCCTTCCGAGCGTATTCCGGCAGAGAACGGGAACATGCTGCTCACCACGGACCATGTGAGCATGTAAACGATGCGGCCGATCAGCGCGATGGCAGCATAGACACCAGCCTGGGTGGCGGTAAAGAAATGCTTGACCAGGATAATGTCCAGGTTGTTGATAATGACTTGTCCGATGAAGAAGACCAGCGCCTGAACACCTTCACCCATGCCGGAACGTAGCGTGGCCTGGAGCGGCGCCTCGCTGGCATGTTGTTTCCGTGGAATTCCCACGAAGTATGCGACCACGACTGATGCTGAAATAGCGCCAACTACTCCAGGCACTCCGTCTCCCGCAGAGATCAGGACGACTGCGCCAACTAGCTTGATCACAACTTCGAGCGTGTAGTTCACCGCAAGAGGAACGAAGTCATAGGTTCCCTGCATGAAGCCACGGCGTGTCCCGAGCGGAATGTAAAACACGGTTCCGACAGCGAGAATCTGCACTAACAACGGGGAAGGAAGGTTCAAATAGTGCGCTACTGCCGAACTGCTGCTGGCGAGTACAAGCCCGATCCCCATGCCTCCGATCCAGGACCGGCGATGCAGAAGGTGGTAAATGGCGATGCGTTCTGCCTGTGAGTCCGCGCGCGCAACGAACTTCGAACACAGCAATTGGAAGGAAAGCGTGACTGACGAGAGCAGCATCAGGATGGTGTAAACCGCGCTTGCATGCCCAAACCTGTCGGCCCCGAGCTCATGTGCGACTGCAAAGTTGTATGCCAGGTTGAAAAGCCCGACCAGTACGGAGCTCACAATCATTACCGCGCTGCCGCTGAGCACACGCAACCGAAGATCATGAATGGTCGGATGTTTATGGGACCGCGGCGCTACAGGTGAGGTAGCCAGCGTCGCTGCTGCTTCGATTGCTTCATCGGCCATTGTGAAGGGTCCCGGAATCTGGAAGCGCTACACGGCGGTCATCAGAACACATTGAAATGTATGATGGGCAGAAAGGTGTTCCGGTTTCTCCCATTGAAGTTGTAAAAGCTTTGCTGCTGTATACCGAACGAGATTCGCAAAGGATAAGTCACAGGTACTTCGCCGACGCCATCTTCGAGTGGCCGCTGTAGTCCCTTGGTGTATGAAACAGTGACTTCATTGGTGATGTTGTTGTAAGCGCTGAACCCTTCACCCTTCGACCAAGTTCCTGCAGCGTGTACCGCCCAGTGAGATACCAGCGGTTTGTAGTCAAGCCGGAAGCCCGGACGCAGTGACTGCGCAATGGCAAACGATGCGTCCTGTACACGCCATGATCGCAAATATTCCGCGAGCACTGCGGCGGTCCAGGCAGAGCCGAATTTCCGCTGAACGCCCACGTAAGCATCGGTCGTGAAGTACTCGCGGATCAACGGCCGGAAAAGGATGTCACGGCCCTGGTAGCCGGTCAGCAACGCGGTTTTACCCCATGGCCGCCCGACTTGGAATTCGATCGTTCCGGCTGCGTCACGCGAGTGCAGGTTCATCTCCGTGAACGGTCCTGTCTCACGAATGAGACTGCCATCAACGGAAACCCAGTTCCCGAACGCGCTCGTATAGAGGTAAAGGAACTGGCGAAACAGGTTCTGGTTCATGTTCACCGGAGACGATGAATCACGGCGCAGTGTGAACTGCACACCCGGATTCAGGCTAATCGTTGAACCAAACAGATGAAATACCGGATTGACGCCGGTGCTGAAACTCGTGTCGTAGGTATTTCGATATTGAATGAGCAGTTCGTTCGGGAACGAAGCCTGGCCGCGCGCGTTGCGTTCTTGAAATAGTCCCGTGATCGCCGGCCATCCTTTGAAGTTCAGCCGATAATGTGCAATCCCCAGAGTCTCCATCGTCGAACGCGGCGGAGGCAGCAAGGCGGAGGATGTCGGTGACAGCCCGCGAATTCGCGCATCGAGCTGATAGATGTTGATGTCTTCAAAAACCGGATGTACCAGCAGCTCGGGCGCAGCATTCACTTCCTGCGTGAGTTGGCGGCCCTGCTGTTCCGCCAGGCGCAACTCCGTGGCCTGGGCATAGTCGTTGCCTGACATCACATCGTTTGCTCGGGCAAACATGCCGAGGGCGCGAGTGTCATCATGGGCCTGCTGATAAGCGTTGGCCATCGTGACCATGTACTCGTAATCCTGCGCCGCATCGGGATCGCGCCCAACCGCTGTGAGCAACGTCATCGCGCTCTGGGTTTGGCCCAGAGCCAGGTCTGCATTGGCCAACCCAAGATAAACAGACTCCTGATCGGCTCCCTGCGCTTGTGCTCGCTCGAAATACTTCTTGCCCAACTGGAATTGATTGATTGAGACCAACACCTGCCCTGCTTCAATCAAATTTTCCGGCGTGATCGCGTTCGATTCGCCGATCCGCGCTTCAGCCATTGCGAACGCGACCTGATCCTGCGAATCCCGGTGACGCCCTGCCTGGGCAAACAACCGGGCCAATGCCAGTCGTACTTCCACGCGGTCAGCGCCAGGGGCATCCAGAGCGCGCGAGTAACGCTGCATCGCCCCATGGTTGTCGCCCATGATCAGCAAGGCTTCACCCGTCGCCATCAGGATTTTCGTCTGCTCCTCGCGCTTTTCGGCCTCGGCGATGGCTTTGTACGCGTTGTCGCGTTGTTTCAATTGGGCGTAGTCGCGGGCCATCTCCGCGTAGAGAATTCCGTCGTTTGAAGTCACTGAAGGCGTTTGTGCTCCCACTATTTTGGGTGCTGGTGGGGTCACGCCAAGTCCGGAGCGAAGCACGTCAAGCGAATCTTCATAACGATGCAGGCGGTAGAGCGCCTCGGCAAGCGCGAGGTGCACATTCACGTCGTTCGGCGCCAGCTTCAACGCCGCGCGATATTCCGGCTCAGCTTTGCGGAAGACCATCTGCTGGCGGTAAGCTTCGGCCCGCGCCAGGTGAATGGGCGCAGAATCAGGAAGCGTCGCTGCGGCTAAGTCCGCCTCCCGCAGCGCCAGCTTGGAACGGTGCAACTGCAGGTCCGCGAAGGCGAGTCCTAAATGGGCCTCGCCATAGTTCGGGCGCATCTTCAAAGCTGTTTCGAAGTCCTGGACCGCTTTGCCTGCCTCGCGCAAATCGTTTCGCACAAAGCCGCGATTCATGTATGCGGTTGCGTCATTGGAGTCAATCGCCAGCGAACGGGTGAAGTCCGCTTCCGCTTCACGCGGATGGCCATTACGCGCGTGAATATAGCCGGCAACCAGCGGCAAATCTCTGTCGTTTGGCTTCAATGGCTCGTATCGCTCTACGATCTTGCTGGCATCGTCGTAGCGGTTCAGGAACAAGAGATCGTAGGCAAGATAGTCGGGAGCTTCCGGATCATTCGGCAGCTTCTCGATAACCTTGTATCCCAGTTCCGCCGCTTCCTGATAGTTGCCGGTGAACGTCAGATACCGCTGACGCTCGCGCATGACTTGCGGATTCTCGTTGACCGCCTGATTCGCCGCGGCGCGATCGACCCAGGTCTTCGCCACGGGCAACGCGTGACCGGGCTCCTCGAGCGCTGCATTGATTCCTTCTGCAACGACTAAAGCATTATTCGGCGCAAGCTCGTGCGCCTTTTCGTAGTTAGCCTGCGCGCGATCGAACTGCCGATTCGAGCTGTACAGGTCACCAAGGGCGAGATAAGGAACGTAATCCTGCGGATAGACCTCGGCCAGCTTTAAGAAGTATTTCTCGGCGCTCACCGGATCTTTCAAGTCGCGTGAGAGGTATCCGAGTGCAGTCAATGCCGCGTGATTGTTCGGATCCATTTGCAGCGACTGCTTGTAAGTCGCAAGAGCGTCCTGCTGCCGTCCCATCTTCCACAGCAGGTTTGCATAATTCAGCGTGATGTTTACATTCTTCGGCGCGAGAGACATCGCCTCTTTCAGGTCGCGCTCCGCGGAAGCGGTATCGTTAAACCCGGACTCGATCAACGCGCGCAGGCGAAGATAGTCGGGGCGAGTCGACTGATCTGTTCCCGGAATGCTGTTCAGGGCATCACGTGCGCTGGCGAGTTCCTTGTTTGCATTCTCCGGCTGCTGCACGCGGCGATAAATCTCCGACAAACTCAAATGCAGCGAAACTGGATACAGCGGCCCTTCCTGCGGGGCAGGAGGGATGTTCTGAATCGCGGATTGATATTCCTTGATCGCCTGATCGTTATGATCTTCCAGGCTCTCCATCTGCCCGCGGATTGCGTGCATGCGGTAATTGTTTGGCTCGGCGGCTTCCGCGCGGCCCAGGAAATTTGAAGCTGGCTCAAAGCTTCCAACATTCACCAGAGCCTGCGCGGCGCTGAGCTGAAGTCCCATATCTTTCGGGCGACGATTGGCTGCACGCGTATATGCGTCAGCAGATTCCTTCTTCTTTCCCGCCAAACCATACGTATAGCCGAGTTCGCCAAGCGCGTCAGGTTGCCGCTGTACGGCCTTTTGCAAAGTAGCGATGGCCTCATCAAAGTTGCCAGTATCACGATAGTAGGCTGCAACCGCGCGCAGCACGTTGGGATCATTCGGGCCCCGGTTTAGAGCCTTGTCGAGGTATTGCTTCGCCGCGTCACCCTGATTGAGCTTCTGATATGCGCGCGCGACCAGCAGCGCGGTGCGTGCATCCGGCTGCACGCCATCGGCCCGCTTGAGCAGGTCGAGGGCGGTGTTCGGGTCCGTATTCAAGGCCAACTCGCCGGCGAGTTCAAGATCAGTTGCACTCTTCGGATTTGCCGCCAGCACTTGCTTCAATATGTCTTGAGCTTCCTGGGTGCGACCCATCTTCGCGTAAGTCTGCGCTTCCCCTGAAAGGCCGGGGATTGATGAGGGCTTCAACTGAAGGCCGCGCTTGTAGGCCTGCAGAGACGTGTTGTAATCGTTCCCCAAGCGGGCAGCATATCCGAGAAGGAACCATAGCTCCGCATTGTTCGGAGCAGATTTTGCGGCTCGATTCGCGGCCGCGATTGCGGCCCGATAATCGTTCTTCTGCAATGCCTGGTTCACAGCTCGCGCTTCGCGTGCCGTTTCGACGCTCGATCCCCAGCCAATCGCGTTTCCTTCTGACTTGGCGGGCGCGGCAGATTTTTGGCTTTTCTTCTTTTGATTCTTTGCGGGCGGCTGATTTACTTCAAAAGTCTGCGCAGCGGCAGGTATGGCCAATGCAGCCGAAAGTAGAAAAACAATGGTGGTCGAAAGTTTTCCGCGCATGGTGCAGTGTTGAGCGCACGGTGTCTGATTTACATCTCCCGAATGTAACCCGCGCTCGAACGTCAGATGCGTTGCGAGTAGCAGCGGTTGGATTCAGAGCGGCTCCTGCCAGAGCTAAAATCCACAGCCCACAGAAGTTCCACAGCACTGGACAGGGGCCCAATAGATAGCAAACCTTAGATGCCCTAGGTGAATCCAAGCGGGTGCTCACAATTGTGCGGGGAGGAAAACTTCCGTGGAAACGAGCTATTTCTCGCGGCCAATTCCGTTACGAGTGA
>DAIPJJ010000236.1:0-5661 GCA_036770325.1 Terriglobales bacterium | reverse complement strand
ACCAGATTGACCGCACATCCCGCGACCTCGCTACAGATCACCGGCAGCCCGCACGCCATAGCCTCATTCACTACCATGCCCCATGTGTCACTGTGCGTGGGGAACACCAGGCAATCAGCCAGGCCATAGTAGTTCGGCAGATCATCGCGGTGAACAAATCCGGCAAAGTGGACCGCGCCTGGGAAAATCGAGTGGGCCCGCGACTCCAGTTGCGCGCGTGCGGGTCCGTCGCCCGCGAAGACTAGCCCGATCTCCGACCGAAGCGCCTCATCCAGACTCGCATACGCCTCCAGCAGGTCGAACACGCCCTTCGCCTTGAGCAACCTCCCGACAAACAGGAAGTAGCGGGCCGGCAACCCCAGCTTGCCTCGCAACCGCGTCGCGTTGTTCCTCGCTGCATCCGCGCCTGTCGCAAATAGATCATTGTCAACCGCGTTTGGCGCAATGAAGATGCTCTTTTCCGAACACTTCATCTGCTCCACATACCTGCGGGCCGAGTCTCCCGGAACTACAAATCCGTCGCACTTCGCAAAGAAATTTCTTTTCAGCGACTCAATCACTACATTCCCCGGCCGCTGATCGCTCGCTGTGCTCTCGCACCAAAGCAAGAATTCCACTCCTTGTTGCCGGGCCCAGCGCTGCGCCTGCCACGCTGCCGGATAGTTGTATCCTCCACACAGGATCGCCTCGGGGGCCGCTCTGCGAAGCGCCTCCGTGACATTTTGATTTACCAGTAGGTCGTACTTTGCAAGCTTCGTGCGCCAGGAGCGCAAAACTTCGTAGGAGAACCTGATCTCATCCGCATAGACGAGCCACTGTCTTTCGGCAGGATTCGTCTTGGCGAGAAAGATTACATGCAGATCAATGTCCTCGTGCCGCGCCAAACTGTTAAACACGGGTATGCGATACGGCGCAATGATTTCCGTCAGGATCACAAGCCGCCGCTTCATGCCGCGCACCTGCGATAGACTTCGGCCAGTTGCTCAGCCTGACGAGCGACTGTAAACCGCTCAACGATCACCTGTCGGGCCGCTGCTCCGGTCCGCTGCCTTAATTCCACGTTTTCCAGCAGAACACTTAACGCACCACTCAATTGTTCTTCACTTCCGGGCTCTACGAGCATTCCAGTCTTTCCGCTTTCTATGACTTCTTCAATTCCTTGCCCGTAACATCCGATCACTGGCTTCCCGCTCGCCATCGCCTCCAGATAAACGCAGCCCAGCCCTTCATAGACACTCGGCAAGGCGAAGATCGCACATCGTCGCATCGCTTCGGCCACGAACTCTCGGCCTTTTCGCCCATGGAACCGCACTCGCTGGTGAATTCCTAATTCCATCGCCAGTCGAATCAGTTTTTCCCGCTCCGGTCCATCGCCTATGATGTCCAAAACAGACTCCGGCCTCGTCGCTGCGACCCTCGCGAAGGCACGCAACAGGACAGCATGCCCCTTCACCGGAATCAAATTTCCTACACTCAGCACCATCGGGCTTGAAGCACATTCGTCGTTCGGCGCAAACAAATCCGCATTCACGCCGTTATAAATCACAGTGGTATTCGCCCGAACGTCTTTCTCGACTTCCATCCGAACGCTCTCGCTGATGCACACTACCGCCCGGGCCTCGCGATAAACTTCTTTCGCAACCCGCCCGCACCAGGCCCCAAAGACGGGACCAGCCTGTCTGGTGAAAAATGCATCCAGCCCATGTACCGAAACCACAAACGGGATCGACAAGCGATTGCTCAATTCGGCTGCGGCATAACCGCACGGTAGCGCCGCATGCGCATGGATAACATCAAATGACGGACATCGGCGGACCACCCGGATCAACCTTTCCGCCAGAAAATCTCCTGCGCTGGCGAGACCAGCATTCCCCGGAAAACAGAAATACCGCGTCCAGCGTGCCCGGTAGTCTGGATCGACTTGGCCGTTCGCACGATAGAAAGGTCGCGCCGCGATCGTGTAGTTCTCGACCCCGAACTCTTCCATCGGCGCAAGCGGCTCTGCTACGAACCCTCCCTGTGTCGGATCTTTCGCCGAAGGATAAAACGGTGTCAGCGTCAGCACACGAATGCGCTTCTTTCCTGCTGCCGAAGATGCTCGGGGCAAGTCACTCATTCCAATCGCCGATGCACTCATGACGCCCGTCTCGCCTCCTGCTCTTCCGCCAGCCGCACGAAAACTCGCTCCCATTGCGCCGTGATCAAGTCCCAGTCAAATTTCTTGCTCAGATCTCTTCCTTTGCGCCCCATCTCACGCCGCAATTCTGCATTTTTCAGCAGTCCTTCAAGGCAGGAAAAAATCTCCTCGGTGCTTTCGGCCAGATGACCGGTCCCTCCATGCTCCACGGTCTCCGGCGCATAGTCATTTCGCGCGATCACCGGCAGCCCGCATGCCGCCGCCTCCAGAATTACTTTCGGGGATCCCTCCCATTTCGACGGGAAAAGAAAGATGTCCGCCTTCTGATACTCGTCGCGCAGCTTTTCGGCTGGAAGTGGTCCCAGCATGAAGACATTCTTTAGATTTTGCTCGCACGCGCGCTTTCGCAACTCATTCGCCAGTGGCCCCGCCCCCGCCAATCGAAAGTCGGCCGCCGGAAAGCGCGCCGCTGCTTCGACAACCACATCGGGATGTTTGTACGTCCGCAATGACCCCGCAAAGAGCACTCGAGGCCGCGTGTTCCCAGGCCGCTCCTCGAGAGGAACGAAATAGTTTGAGTCCACTCCGGTCGGAATAATTTCACTTTTCAACCCATATTCGCGCTCAAGGCTCTTCTGCACAGATCTTGAGTTGCTGAACAGATAGTCGCAACGCAGTATGGTGTGCTCCCACAGAAAGACTGCCTCGCGCGCGATTGTCGGCTCGCTACGTAGATTCGATGGCCCTTCCAGAGTTCCGATTACCGTTCGCTTGTCCTTCCATTTGTGCCGAAGGCTCTGGTAACACCAGCTCGCCGGCGAAGATTTCAGGTAAAAAACTAACTCGTGTGTTCCGCGCAGAAATTCACGCAGGATAGGTACGGTTTTTCTTCTCTCCGGAAGCTGGATCAATCGTGTGTTTTTGCGTGCCGCAATCCGCGCATCCGGCTCCCCTAGCACAAACATGCTGACATGGAAGCGTTCCGGATCCATGCGGCTCACAATCTCGCGCGCATTGCCCATCTGCGCATTTTGGAAAGCCGCATCCGCAAAGCTATCCACAAGAACGCGAATCGGAGATGTTGACCTGGAATCGCTTTCCATCAATTCGGCCTGTTCCCGCTCTCGCGTTCCCAGCGGACTCGCAACTCGCGCGCCTGCGCCGAAAGCCGCAAGTCGTAGTCGCTCGATTTCCGCGATTTCTCGATGTGCTGCTTCGCCATTTCCAGCAATTCTTTTCGGACCCCGTTCGCTGCTGCTAACGGCACGGGGCTGAGCTCCTTCGGGTCTGCATGCAGATCAAACAACTCGTCCATTCCGGAAGCGAAATTCACGATCAGCTTGTATGACCCCTTACGCGCGCTCAGCAGGCGTGGAGCGAACCGCTTCTCACGGTCAAGCGGATTACTGCATCCGTACACAGATTCGGTGAACACCGGGCGAACAGGACTGCGCCCGTTTTTCAGGTCCCGCCACCAGCTTCGCCCGCGGAAACTTGCCGGAGGAGGCATATCAAGCACGTCCAACAACGTCGGCGCCAGGTCGATTAACCCGAACGGAGCATCCACATGAGAACGCTCGCTCATTCCCGGCACTCTCAGCAGCAGCGGAACGTGCACCAGCTCTTCGTGCAAATGAAGTGGCGTGTGAAATCTGCCGCCGTGATCCAAAAATTCTTCTCCATGATCGGCGGTTACGGCAACAGCGCATTGTTCCCAATATTTCAGTTCTGAAAGTCTCTCCGCCAGCCTTTGGATCTGTTGGTCTGCCCACCAGATTCCGGCGTCGTAAAGTTCAGTGATTCTCTCGCGTTGTTTTCGCAGCCTCTCCGCGCCGAGATCTCCTCTCGCCCAATATGAATTGGCGTATCGCGCTTCTGCTGCACTGCATCCACCCTGCCGCATCGCCTCAAGCGCCTGCGCCCTCGGGTAGTACGGCCCGTGTGGGTCCATCAAGTGCAGCCAGAGGAAAAATGGCCTGGTTGAATCTTGCTCGAGCCAGGCAATCGCTCGATCCACGACCCCGTCTGCTGCTGGAAATTTCCGCAAATCCTCGAGAGTCTCTTGGGCTGACGTGCTGATTTTCTGGCAGTACCGGAAGTAAGCCTCGTCATATGCCGCGCCAGCCAGCGGCACTCTGTGGCACGCTTGCGACAGGAGTCGATTAGCGCTGCTGCGAAAACCCGTGCCGCTGGGGCGACCTTCAGTTGCGAAATTGACGCCCGTGCCGCTTAAGAAATCGCTAAACGTTTCGAACCCTTGGTCGTATCCGAATTCCGCGGAAACGTATGGATTAGCGGCCGCGAATGCCGCCGTCCTGAATCCACACGCCTGCAATTCGGTCGCGATGGTGTTTTCTCCCGGCGCGATCCCAACCACGTCCCGCCCCAGTGACAATGGGTATCGCGACGCGAGCAGCGCCGGCAACGAGTAGTACGTTGGAACACCAGAGGCAATCGCATTCTTGAAAACGAAGCTTTCCCTTGCTAGAGAATCAAGAAAAGGAGTTGTAGGTATTGCGTATCCCAGGAATCCCGCGTGGTCGGCGCGGAAGCAATCAATCGTGATCAGAAGAAGCGATCGCGGTACGTTTCTCACGACGCTCCCTGGTGCGCTGCGTGCGCCTTCCAATCCCGCTTAGCGGAAACCTTGACGTGTTCGTTGCGGCTTTGAAACACACCTTCGGTGACAATCGCGTACAAATCCTGGTCGTGCACGTACAACAACTCCGGATATTTGGTTTCGAGCGCAGCAAGCAACGTATCAAGCGCTGTAAGTGTGGGCGTACGAAAATCTTTCAGCGTGGAATGAAAGTTGATGGCATGCGTCGAGATTACAACCGGCAGACCGCGAGCAAAATAATTTCCCGCGATCTCCAGAAATTTCTCGATGGGCAAGTCCTGATGATGGGGTTCTAAATCCAACGTGCGGTGAACGTGCAACAGTTCGGATGTGTCCAGAAATGGCGCGCGCAAGCCATTGTCCGTTCCGTTCTGTATTACGCGAATACCCGATCTCGCCCACCCCTCGCGCGTATTTCGGTCGGCATAGTATCCGGGCGCGCATGCCGCGACTGGCGCCACTCCAAAAAATGCTGAAAAGCATTCCTTCGCTTTTCTGATTTGTACCTCTTGCAGCTCGGCGGCCAGGAAACCAGCACGCGGTGTCTCGGGATTCCAGTATTCGTACCCCACCCAAGGCATGCGCCAGTAGATGTACGGCGTCTCACACTCCCAGAATGCGCGCAACATCTCCGCCCGCTCCCCGCCCTTTTCCAGCGCACTTTCTACCGCAACCGGGCAAAAGTGCGTAAGCCCGTGCAGTGTCGGATAGAAAACTCCATCATTCATTCCCGCGCGGTACGCCTCCATCAATCCCGGGCGCCACCACGATCCCGGCAACCCCTGCGAAAGCGGCATTAGCTCAATGTGCCTGAATCCGCGCGCCCGCATCTTCCCGAAATCCAGATTCGCCGTGCAGAAACTCATTGCTATCGAGGGAGGCCGTCCGACCGAATCCCGGTGCC
>DAIPJJ010000052.1:0-24300 GCA_036770325.1 Terriglobales bacterium | reverse complement strand
GGCATGAACACGCGGTTCAAGCCAACCTCTTCCGTGACGTCTCGAAATGTGCCGTTGCCCAGGTTCTTGTAGAGCTTCATCGTCTCAGCATTAGGAGTCAGACCAAGGTAGCTGCGAATGGTTTCATCAACGGAAACGTAGTAGCTGCTGACCAGCAGATCGGGCCAGCCGTCGTTGTCGTAGTCGAAGAACCAGGCTGGAAAACTTTGGCTTGGCTTCTGCACTCCAGCCTGAGCCGCGACCTCGGAAAAAGTTCCATCGTGATTGTTGTGATATAGAAAATGATCGCCGTTCAGGTTCGCGACGTAGAAATCCACATAGCCATCGTTGTCATAGTCGGCAGCAACAACCGCTTTGCTGTAACCCACGCGATCAATTCCGGCTTTATGTGAAATGTCTTCGAAGGTGCCATCTCTGCGATTTCGGAACAGTTGCGCCGGGCTCTGCTCGTTGCCGACGAACAAATCTAAATATCCATCGTTATCGATGTCTGCCCATACTGCAGTTTGGGTTTGAGTGGCGGGTTCAGCGAGACCTGCAGCCGCGGTGACGTCGATAAAAGTTCCGTCACAATTGTTCTTCAAGAGGGACTTTCGCTGAGGGAACTCCCACGCTCCGCGCAAAACCAGGATGTCGGTGCAGCCGTCGTTGTTGTAGTCGGCCTGAATCATGTTCAACCCGCCAAGTTGATCGGCGAGTCCAGCTTGGGCGGTTCGATCGATGAAAGTTCCGTCGCTGTTGTTGTGGAAGTAATGCATCGGCGCGCACTGGCCGAAATCAGAAGTCACGATATCGAGTTGGCCATTGTTCTCGAAATCATCAACGATCAATCCCCCAGACATCGAGTAAAGCTTGATTCCCGCTTCGGACGCTACATCTCGAAACCGGGGGACGTCTTCAGGTGAATCGAACACCGATGGTGCGATCAGATATTCCTTCGGAACCCCGCCCGGATATTTGCCGAGCGTCATGTAAGCCAGATTGAGCTCCCACTTGATGTCCAGCCTGTCGGGCTTTCGCTCGAGGAATTTCGTGAAAAACTCAATTGCCTTCTTCGAAGACTCGGGCTTGGCATAAGCAGTTGTATTTCGCGGCGGAAAAAGGCATTGGTCGCCGGGACGGCGATACACGTCGTCGTCCATTTCGGCCTTGTGCAAGTAGGCGATACCAAGCGCTTCTTCCAGATCGGCCATCGCAGCCGGCAATTCGGTTTGTGCAATCTGGTAAGCCTGCAAAAACTGATCGATTGATTTGTCCATCTCGCCTTTGTAGGCGTAGAGGTTTGCGGCAGCATAGTGCATCTGGATACGGTCGAGCGGCGGATGAGAAGCCGAGCCCTCGAGATTTGAGGGATTGAGATTTTCAAGTGCAACGTCCAGCACCGTCTGCCAGGATTGCTTTCGGATGCGGCACATCGCCTGCAGATCCTGGCTCCAGCCGTCGGGTTTTGGAACACTGCGGAAGCCAAGATCGGCTTCACCTTTTCCGCCCACTGGCTGTTGATAGCGGATGTATGCAGCCCCAGTCTGGGGGAGAATACGGCTGTTATCTGCGCCACTTGAAATAGAACTCTGAGGAGCCGTGCTGGCAGCTGGGGCTTCGGCTCCTGCAAGAACTTTCAACACTGCGAAGCCGGTCGGTAGTTTAACGATCGGCGTGAGTTGGCCCGGGCTAAGCCCACGCAGAGCATCGCGAATCTCAGGGCGCAGTGATGACGGATCGACTTCGCCCATGTAGCCTCCGTCCGCGGCCGTTCCGTCGCTCGAAACGTTCTTCGCTAGCGCGGCAAAGTCAGCACCGTGCTGCAATTTAGCGAGCGCTGCCTCTGCGTCTGACTTCGAATTCACGACAATGATCTGCAAGCGCACTTGGCCAGCTTGCGCCACCAGAAAAGTTTTCCAAACAGTCAAAACCAGTAACAGCCATAGGACAAGAAACGACGAGTAGAGCACTGCGCTCGGGACTAAACCGGAGCTCACTTTTACGCGATAAGTAAACACTGTGGAAGGATTCTTACGAAGATTGTAGCGCACAGCCGAGTAAGCGTTTACCATGTTTGGCCGAGATCCCTTAACGGAGATGCCTTCAACAATGAGACGAAGAGAGTTTCTAAAGAACAGCGCAGTGGCCGCAGGAGTGTTGGCATTCCACCGATCCCCAGTATTTGCGCAAACCACGGACGCCCGCATCGAGGTCCTGCTCGATGAGCCGCTGGGCAAGATCGACCCGAATATTTATGGACACTTCGCCGAGAACCTGAGCGGCGTGATCTACGACGGTATCTGGGTCGGCGAAGACTCCAAGGTCGCGAACATTCACGGCATCCGCAAGGAACTGGTGGACGAAATGCGCAAGATCAAGCCGCCGATCCTGCGGTTTCCTGGAGGCTGCTTCGCTGACAGCTATGACTGGCGTGACGGCGTCGGCCCTGTCGATAAACGCCCGCGGCGCACTAACTTCTGGAATGGAGGCGAAGCCGCTGGAGCTCCTGATTCCCATCGTTATGATCCCAATCGATTCGGCACAAATGAATTTGTCGAATTCTGCCGGCTCATTGGCGCCCAGCCGTATCTCGCAGCAAATCTGCGCAGCCTTCCTGCCGAACAGTTCTATCGCTGGGTGGAGTATTGCAATTCGCCCGCTGGAAGTACGACGCTCGCCGATGAACGTGCCGCGGCCGGATTCAAAGATCCGTTCAATGTGCGCTACTGGGGAGTGGGCAATGAATCCTGGGGCTGCGGAGGTAATTTCACTGCGCAGGAATACGCTGTCGAATATCGCCGATACACGGCATGGGTCCCCGCCTATCAGCATCAGGGCCGGCGAAGTGGCGAGCTTGCCTTCGTAGCTTCAGGTCCGAACGATGACAACTGGGAATGGACGCGCGGCTTTCTTGAAGAAATCGTCCGCAAGGGAAGGGGACAGCTATTTGGAATTTATGGACTGGCTCTCCACTATTACGCCTGGAACCTGAGTCGGGGAAAAACCAAGGATTGGTTCCAGGGCAAAGGTGATGCCATCAATTTTGACCCAACCGACTGGTACGAATTGTTGCGCCAGGGCGATGTAATGGAATCCCTGATTACCGGGCATTGGCAGGTGATGGGCGAGTTCGACCCTGACCATCACATCAAGCTCGTCGTCGATGAGTGGGGCCCGTGGTACAAACCCGGAAGCGAGTTGACTCCGGGCGATCAACTCGAGCAGTTGCCAACTCTACGTGATGCTGTATTCAGCGGCATGACGCTTGACACCTTCAATCGTCATCCCGACAAGGTTGCCATCGGCTGTTGCGCACAGCTCATCAACTGCTTGAACAGTCTCTATCTCGCGCACGAGGACAAGTTCTGTGTAACGCCCGTCGGGCATGTATTTGCCATGTATGCCGACCACCAGGATGGGCAAAGCGTTCGCACTGAATTTTCCGCACCTTCGATCCACTACGACCGTGACGGCCAACAAGCAAATTTCTGGGGACTGCATGGCTCCGCGTCATTGCATGACAAGCAACTGGTGATCACTGCCGTGAACCCGAGCGTCAAAGATCCTATTGACGCGCAGGTCGCGGTTCGCGGTGCGAGTGTGAAGTCTGGCACTGCGACCGTGCTTACAGCCTCAGATATCCATGCACGCAACAACTTTCAGCAGCGCGACGCGGTTGTTCCTAAGGATGCGCAGGTGCAAGTAAGATCCGGTGCCCTGACTTTCCGTTTCCCGCCGGCTTCGGTGGTGAAATTGAAACTGGAGCTTGTTTGACTAGGCTCAACACCGGGGGCGATGGCTTGAGGTACCAATCCGCCACTTTGCGGACCAGCGAAACGAGGCATTTATACTGCCTTCAATGCTGCTTTGCCGGAAATTCTTCTTTGCTCTTTTGTTGATTGTTGACGTGCTGTACCCCGTCGCCGCATACACGCAGGAACAAGGCTCGCATAGCGACGGAGCCGTTTCCACTGGGGCCGCACATCCTGCTGTCCTTGATGCCGAGCACCGGCCGATCACCGCCGGCGGTTTCGTGAATTCAGGTCCAGTCGTGTTTCAGAATGTCGCCGAAAAGGCCGGCCTTACGACTTGGCGTCACGTAATGGGGACTCCAGAGCGCAAGTTCATCATCGAAACCGTTGGATCGGGAGTCGGCCTGCTTGACTACGACAACGATGGCTGGCTCGATATTTACCTGGTGAACGGATCGACCTACGACGCGGAAAATGGCAAGGCAACTCCACCCCACGCCGCGCTGTTTCACAACAATCACGACGGAACTTTCACCGATGTCGCTGCCAAAGCTGGCATAACGAATGACCGCTGGGGCTTCGGTGTCGCAGTCGGTGACTACGACAATGACGGTTGGCCTGACCTTTACGTTACGAATTTCGGAAAGAACCGTCTTTACCACAACAACCATGATGGAACATTCACTGACGTTGCGGAAAAGGCAGGAGTAGCGCTAGGTAACTGGTCAACTGGCCCGACGTTCGGGGACTACGATGGCGATGGCCGCCTCGATCTTTTTGTGCCCGGTTACGTGCATTACGATTTTGCTCATCCTCCAATTCCCGGCAGTTCCGCGGTTGCATTTCCCACGTGCGAATTTCGAGGCCTCAAGGTGATGTGCGGACCGCGCGGCCTTCTCGGCGAGCCCGATCACCTGTTTCACAACAATGGCGATGGAACCTTTACGGAAGTAAGCGCAAAAGCCGGAGTCGGCGATAAGAATTCCTATTACGGACTGACTGCTGTCTTCGCTGACTTCAACAACGATGGAAAACTTGATCTCGCCGTTGCCAATGATTCGACGCCAAACTATCTCTATCTCAACAAGGGCGATGGAACATTCGAGGATGACAGCTACGCTTCCGGGTACGCGCTGAACGAAAACGGTAAAGAGACTGCCTCGATGGGAATTGCGGTTGGCGATTATTTGAACAATGGCTGGCTCGATCTCTACAACACCGTTTTTTCTGACGACTACAACCCTCTTTACCGTAACGAAGGCGACGCCAACTTTACAGATGTAAGTTATCCGGCCGGTATCGCCGAGGTCACGATTCCATTTCTTGGCTGGGGTGATGGATTTCTCGACTATGACAACGACGGATGGAAAGACCTGCTCGCCATCAACGGTCACGTTTACCCCGGCGTGGACCAAAGCGATTGGGGGACAACTTTCGCCCAGCGCCCATTGCTCTTTCACAATCTTGGAAAAGGGAAGTTCGAGGTCGTACCACCGGTGCAGGGAACTGGGCTGGCAATCACCGTCACCGGACGCGGCGCAGCGTTCGGAGATTTGTTCAACGACGGAAAAATCGACGTGGTCATAAACACGCTGGATGGGCCACCGGTCTTACTGCGCGACGTTAGCCCGGACCATCATCATTGGGTTGGACTGAAGTTGATTGGTGGACCAAAATCGCCGCGAGATGCTATCGGCGCAACTGTGTATCTGACCACGGGCGGCACTCGCCAACGTGGCGACGTAATCAGCGGCGGGAGCTTCGCATCATCGAACGATCAACGTATCCACTTCGGGCTTGGGGACGCTACCACGGTCGACCGGGTAGAGATCCACTGGCCGGACCACTCCATCCAGCAGGTCAAACTTTCATCTGGCGTAGACCGGTTTTACGCAATTGAAGAGGGCAAAGAACCGCACGCTGTTTCGCAAAGCGAAAAATAAGGCTTTTCCACACGGGCGCGACACGCCCGGTCCGCTTGAAGTGTAACGTTTTAGATCAGGACATCCGCGAGAAAAGCCGGTTTTACGCCGCAGTAATCGTTTACTTAATTTGCTTGACAATCTCTGCTCGCACCAACTAGATTCCAGCAAAGTTCTTCCCGATCCCCGATGATCCGCTCGTTTGCCGCCATGGGTTGCGCGTTGTGCCTGCTGCTGTTGTTTTGTCCCGCGGCCACGCTGGGGCAGACAAATTCTTTTGAAACCGCCTTTCGCAGCGGCACCGATGCGATGCGCTCGGGCGATCTGGAAACCGCCGCTCAGGAATTCTCGCATGCGGCAAAGTTGAACCCTTCTTTCGCGGAAGCTCACCTGAACCTTGGCCTAGTGAGAATTCAACAGGCTCGCTACGACGATGCCATTGCCGCATTGAATAAGAGCGTATCCATCAAACCTGGATTGCGCGGCGCAAATCTGTTTCTCGGAATCGCACTCTACCACGAGGATCAATACGCGAGAGCCGTTGTCGCCTTAAAACGTGCTACCGAAATCGAGCCCGCGAACGCCCAGGCCTTCATGTGGCTCGGCATCGCGCAGATGGCAAACGGAGATGCGCTTTCCGCCAGTCATTCGCTCGACAAGGCAGCACAACTGAAGCCGGGCGATGTTGACATCCTTTACCATCGTGGTCGCGCACATATGCTCGTCTCCAAAGATACCTACGAGCAGATGTACAAATTGGCGCCCGACTCGTGGCGAGTTCACCAGGTCCTCGCGCAATCCTTTGCTGAAGCGGACCGGCTGGATGACGCTATTGCCGAGGCGCAAGTCGCGATCAAGCTGAGGCCAGCGGAACCGGGTCTTCACCAGCAGTTGGGTGATTTGTACTGGCGGCAAAACAAGTTGGCAAACGCGGAGGCGGAATTCGAGAATGAGTTGAAGCTCGATCCCGATAGTCCCGGGTGTATGTACAAATTAGCGGCAGTGAGCATCGAGCGGTCGAAAGCGGATGTCGCTGCCGATCTGTTGAAGAAAGTGCTTCAGCGCAAGCCGCACTCGGCAGACGCAGAGTACCAATTAGGACGCGCCGAAGCGCAAATGGGAGATGTGGACGCCGCAGTGAATGATTTCAAAGCGGCAGTAGCGGATTCCGGGACTGCGACGAATGAAACCGTTCGTCAGTCTTACTACCAGTTGGCACAGCTTTATCGCCGCCAGCAGAAACCGGAAGAATCGCGGTTGGCGCTTGCATCGTTCATGCGTCTAAAGCAGCAAGCTGATGCCGAACAATCGCAGCACTTGCAGGATAAGTTGCGAAGGTCTGCGGAGATGCAGGAGACCGCGCAGTAAGTGATGTCAGTTTTACCCTTTTGTTGCAGTGCAGTAATCGTGGTTTCGTGGCGTAAGTTTCGTGGACAGAGAGAAGTTGAATTCCCAAATTCGAGTTGGAAGTTTTTCAAGGTCAATTAAGTAAGCGTTTTCTAGACATCGGAGGATGGACCCGGTTATGCAATCGCGCAAACTGTTTGCAGTCGCCTTCTTCGCCTTGGTCGCAAGCTTGTTGCCTTTACCCGCTGCGGCCCAAACCAACCAGGGTTCGATCGCCGGAAACGTGGCTGATCCGTCCGGCGCTATGGTCGCGAACGCGAAAATTGTCGCGAAGGACGTGAACACCGGCGCTACTTACCAGACGGTGTCCAGTTCTGCCGGGGCATATCGCTTTCCAAACCTCAACATCGGTACCTACGACATTACCGCCACGGCTTCGGGCTTCAAGTCCGCGACGCTGTCTGGCGTTCAGGTGCAGACAGCGACCACAGCGGCCATTGACATCAAGTTACAGACGGGAACCGTCACCGAGAACGTGGTCGTCGAGGCGAATACCCCGACCATCGAAACCGAGAGTTCTGATGTCGGCACAGTGGTCACGACCAAGCAGATTCTCGACCTCCCTCTTCCTCTGGGCAGTTCAGTGCAGAACATGCGCTCGCCCGAGGCGTTCGCATTCTTAACTCCTGGAGTCGTTGGCCCGGGTTCTGACTCCGGCAATGGCGGCACGTTTGAATCGAAGATCAGCGGTGGCCAGAACTACGCAACGGAAGTGCTGCTCGACGGAGCTGCGACGACCAGGTCCGAGAACGGTTCGTCATTCGACGAAACCGCGCCATCGGTCGAAGCGTTGGGTGAGTTCAAGATCCTGACTTCAACTATTCCCGCGGAATTCGGACGCACTACTGGTGGAATTGAAAGCTTCAACACCAAGAGCGGCACAAACAGCTACCACGGCGATCTCTATGAGCTGTTCCGCAACGAGGACCTCGACGCTAACGTGTGGGGCAACGACTACATGTTAAAGACGCAGAATCTTCCGGCTGCAGCTCGTCGCCAATTTGAAACTCCGCTTGATCGTCAGAATGACTACGGAGGCGTCTTCGGCGGACCAGTCGTTATTCCTCACCTCTACAACGGCAAGGACAAGACATTCTTCTTCTTCTCGTGGGAGCAGTATCGGCAGACGCAAGGTGGCGTAGCTACTTCGACTGTACCGACAGCCGCCATGCGGAATGGGGATTTCAGCGAAATTCTGGGGCCGGGCCTCACCGACAACAGCGGAAATCCGGTTATCAATCCCTGCGATGGAAGCCAAATTTTGTCAGGGCAGATATTTGATCCATCGACAACCCGCGTAGTGGGTGGCGTGCAGTGCCGCGATCCCTTCCCGGGAAACAAGTTCACGCCATCTTCGACGGTGGGCCAGAACATTCTCTCGTTCTACCCAGCGCCCCAGACCTCAGCTCTAACCAACAACTATAACTTTTCCTTCAGTATTCCCATTCTCGATACCACCACGACGTTCCGTATCGACCAGAACATCACGCAAAATGACAAGGCGTACTTTACCTACTCGTCACGTGAAAATACTCGTAACTCCACCACGCCCGTATTCGCGGGTCCGGCCGGTTATGCGAGAACTCAATTCTTCGGCACTCACTACCTGCGACTAGGCTGGGACCATACATTTAGCGGGAGTCTGCTGAACCACTTGAACATTGGCTATAACCGCACGAACAGCAAGAACGTCGGCGCGGGAATTGGCCTCGGGAAGAATGCAGACTTTGATCAGGTGCTGGGTATCGGCGGCGGCGCCTCAGGAAAACTATTCCCATCCATTACACAAACCAATGCTGTGAACATCGGCGACAATGTTGACGGAGACACCATTGACAATGGCTTCCGCTTTAACGATACGTTGAACTGGATCAAAGGCAAACATCAGATCAAGGTCGGATACGAGCAGTGGTACCAGCAGTATTCACCAATCGATTTCTCAAACACCAGTGGCAGCTTCGGGTTCACGAATAATCAGACTGCGTCCTTTGGCGAGGTCGGCGGCGCTTCGGTCGACGTAAGGAATCGAACTGGGGACAGCATTGCAAGCATGCTGCTCGGCGCTCCAGATTCAGGGAACTATGCTGTCATCAAAGACCAGGCACGCTTCCTTCGATCCTACTTCGCCGGGTTTGTTCAGGACAGCTACAAAGTTACTCCCAACCTGACGCTGAACTTCGGGCTGCGTTACGAAGTCGATCAGCCGTTCAAAGAAGCAAACGACAATATGTCCGAGTTGGGCCTCGCGGCGCCCAATTGCAATAGCTTCACACCAGTATGCCCAACTGATCCCAATTTGCAGGGAGGTTTGGTGTTTGCTGGGAAGGGTTCGGGACGTAACGGAGTAGTTGGCGAGCGCTGGGCTGAGACGTATATGAAGAACTTCGGCCCGCGTTTCGGATTCGCTTATTCGCCGAACTTCCTCGGGGCCGGGAAAACGGTATTCCGAGGTGGCTACGGAATTATTTACGGCGGATTACAGTATGCCGACTTCGGCGGACACGGAAGACAGGGCTTCCGCGGCACGGCGGGTCAGTTCTCTAACGGCTTCGATCCCGCATTTGCACTCGACACCGGCATGACGGTCACTCCACCCACCGTCCCCAATTTCGATCCGTCACAAGTGAACTTCCAGGGGTGCTGTAGCGAGGCCACGATCCTGCCTTCTTATGGCCGGCCTCCGATGATCCAAAATTGGAGCTTTGAGGTTCAGCGCGAACTCATGACCGACATGATTCTGGACGTGGCGTACGTCGGTCAGCATTCGCAGAATCTGCGCACCAATTACGATGGCGAGAATATTCTCAATCCTAAGTTCTTCTCGTTGGGCAGTGAACTCACGCTTCCTGCCAGTTGTCTGGCAGGAGCTGCCCCGCCAGCCCCGCAGTGTCCCAATGCGATCGCCGCAGGCGCGAAACTTCCGTATGCCAGCTTCCCGGGCAACCAAATTCTCGCTCAGGCTCTGTTGCCATATCCACAGTTTTTCGGCATCAACACCGACGGACAGTTGGAGAACCTGGGACAATCAACTTACAACGCCTTGGAAGCGCAGTTGACTCGGCGCTTCCACAACGGCCTCAACTTGATGGCCTCCTACACTTGGTCGAAAACCTTGACCAATGCTGACGCCGCGCTTCCATTTTTCGCAACTCTGCACCAGGGCGGCGCGCCGTCGAATTTCTTCGATCGGAATGTGGACAAATCCGTCAGCAACCAGGACCTTCCACAGAACTTTGTCGTCAGTTACCTGTACCAGTTGCCAGTCGGTAAGGGTAAGCACTTCCTCGGCAATGCCAATGGCGTCGTGGATCGCATTGTTGGCGGATGGCAAATTGGAGGAATTCAACGTTACGAGAGTGGGCAGCCGATCTCTTTCGGATGCGCGACCGCACCGCCAGCCTACGGCGAGTGCATTCGATTCGATCAGGTTCCGGGCAGTTCCATTTTGAGCGACGCCTTCAAGAGCGATCATTGGAACCCGATCACAGATCCGATCTTTAACTCGATCAATTTGCCGAACGTGGTGAACGCTGGACAGGCCGCGTTTGATGATCCGAACTCTCCCGCACATGTGGCTGCACGCGGGTATGTTTTCGGAAATACCCCCAGGGTTTTTAGCAACGTTCGAATGAAACCGTACTTGAGTGAGGACTTTAGCTTCATCAAGCGTACGAAGATCACAGAGACCAAAGATCTGAATCTCCAGATAACAATGATTAACGCATTCAACCGGCACATCTGGAACCGGCCGGAAGACCTGAACCCCTACGATTCGCAACTCACGTCTCGGGCTTTTGGGTTAATGCAAATTACAAACTTCAGCAATCTCGGAGGCGGAAGTTATCTTCTCTTACCCAGGAAGATACAACTCCAACTCAAATTCGAGTTTTGACGACTGTTGTTAGCTGTGCTTCGGCAAAGGGCCGCTATCCCACGAATGCGGCCCTTCTTTTTTGCGATCTCTCGACATCGTGTCGTCTTGCTAAACTGAAACGAACGGTTCTCTCCTGATGGGCAACTCTCTGCGTTTGATAAGGATTGCGGTGTGTGCAGTTGTTCTCGCTGCAATCTCAGGCTTTGCGCAACAAAAAACAACACCCGCCACGAGTTCTAAATCTCCCGGCCTATTTGTGGATGCGACTGAAAAGCTGGGAATCCATTTTCGTCAGCAGGCCTCTCCTACCTCCAAAAAATACCTGCTCGAAACCATGGGTTCAGGCGTCGCACTTTTCGACTACGACAACGATGGTCGACTCGACATCTTTCTTGCGAACGGTGCTCCGCTGACCGATCCCATGCCAAAGGGAGCAATCCCGAAGAAAGATGGCCAGCAGTACTCGAACCGCCTTTATCATAAGAAACCCGACGGCACCTTTGAAGACGTTACCGAGCGCGCCGGTGTAGCAGGGAACTGGTATTCGACCGGCGTTGCTGTCGGAGACTACGACAACGACGGATATGAAGATCTTTTCGTCGCTGGATACGGCCACGCAACTCTGTATCACAACAACGGCAATGGAACTTTCACCGATGTGACAACAAATGCGGGCGTCGGCGGCTCCGGCTGGATGACCAGCGCTGCATGGTTTGACTACGACAACGACGGCCGCCTCGACCTGATTGTCGCGCGCTACATGCAGTGGGATTTCGACGACATCTACTGCGGACACCGTGAGAGCGGCTTTCGCTCCTACTGCCATCCCGATCTCTTCAAGCCAGAATCGGTGTTGCTTTACCACAACGATGGGAACGGCAAGTTCACCGGGGTTTCGCATCAGGCTGGCATCGACAAACCCGGCAAGGGTCTTGGACTCGCGATTGCCGACTACGATCACGACGGCTGGATGGACATTTTCCTCGCCAATGATTCGATTCCCGAGTTCGTCTTCCACAATTTAGGGAATGGAAAGTTCGAGGAAGTAGGCTTGCCATCCGGAGCTGCGCTCGACGGCAATGGAACGAGCTTCGCAGGCATGGGCGTCGATTTCGAAGACTACAACAATGACGGATGGCCTGACATTGTCATCACCGACTTGGCCAACCAGCGATACGCTTTGTTCACCAATTTAAAGGATGGCAGCTTCGACTACTCGACTTCCGCATCGGGCCTGGGAGCAATCTCCCTGCTGCATTCCGGCTGGGGCGTCCGCTTTTTTGACTACGATAACGACGGCTGGAAAGATCTGCTGATCGCGCAATCTCACGTGATGGACACAATTCAGGTCAACGAACCGAACCTGCGCTATCGCGAGCCACCTGTGCTGCTGCACAATGAGTTGGGCAAAAAGTTCGTAGACGTTTCCGCGGTATCTGGTGACGTTTTTCACCAGCAGTGGGCGGCGCGTGGGATGGCCATTGGGGATATAAATAATGACGGCCGAGTAGACGCAGTCATCACTTCTAACGATGGCCCAGCCTGGGTGCTGATGAATCAGACGTCCACCGCAAACCACTGGCTCACGCTGAATCTGGTCGGCACGAAAAGCAACCGCGATGGCATCGGAGCACAGGTAAAGATTTCGACGCCTGCAGGAGATCAGTTCGCGACCGTGACTACCGCCAGCAGCTACGAATCTTCGAGCGACAAACATGTGCATTTCGGCCTCGGCAGGGAAGAATCTGTCCGTGACATTGAGATTCGATGGCCGAGTGGTATTCACCAAACAATTGAGAATGCGAGAGCCGACCAGATCCTGACAGTTACTGAGCCGGCAAAGTAAATGGCCAATCAGCCTTCATTGCGGTGGTGGTTCCTGCCCTTGGCGATACTGTCAGTGTCGCTCGCTCGGAGTAGTTTCGGGGAGGACGTTGCGTGCTCCGATGCCTTACAGATGTTCCGTGCCCGCAAGTGGGCCGAGGCTTCCGATCGCTTCCGAACTTGCGAAAAGGCTTCTCCCGGCAAAACAGACGCGCTTCTTTACCGCGGGAAATCTCTGGTCAATCTCGGAGACTTTGCCGGAGCTCACGACTCTCTCGATTCATATCTTTCCACACATCCCACATCTGACGATGCACTGTACCTGCTTGGCTACGTCGATTTTCGGCAAGACCACCCCAAAGAATCGCTCAATGATTTTGCCCGCGCGGCGAAGTTGAAACCGCCCCAGGCAAGCGATCTCAAGATTGCAGCGCTGGATTACGTTCTGCTAAATGACTACAGCAGCGCGGCTCGCTACCTTGAGCAGTCGCTGGCCCTGAATCCTGCTGACCTGGAAGCGCGTTACCATCTCGGTCGCGTTCGCTATCAGCAGAACCAGTTCGATGCGGCGATTGCGGCTTTCGACGAAGTCTTGCAACGAGATCCCCGCAATGTAAAAGCAGAGGAGAACCTTGGCCTGTGCCTCGAAGCAAAAAACCAAAATGATAAAGCGATTGCCGCCTACCGGAAGGCAATTGAATTCGATGATCAGTCGATGGTGCAAACCGAACAGCCATACCTGGACTTGGGAAAACTACTCACTACTTTGAACCGCGCGACCGAGGCCGTCCAGGTTCTCTCACGCGCCACTGCTATACAGCCTAAATCTGCTGCTGCGCACTATGAACTTGGCCGCGCACATTTCGGGATGAACCACTTTGAAGAGGCGCGCTCCGAAGTTGAAAAATCAGCAGAGCTTGATCCGCGGAACAGTTCTGCACATTATCTGCTGGGTCGAATTTATAAACGTATGGGCAAGAACGAAGAGGCGGCAACGCAATTCAAGTTAACCGAACAGCTAATGCACGAACACAATCGCGAAACCGGAGGAATGGCGTCGAGCCGGTAGACCATGTTTTATGCGCCAGTGCCGGTCATAAGCGAAAGCAGAAAAAGTTTGGCATGTGTGCTTGCTGGCTTGATCTTGTGCGTGATGCCGGCGCTTTCGCAATCCGCTGATCGGAACCAATCACTCTTAAGAGATGCCGCCAGCGCCATTGCTGCCGGAGACGCACTTCGTGCTGAGACTGACTTGCAAACGGTTCTTCGTGCAGCACCTGATAACTACCAGGCCCTGGACCTCCTTGGCATGCTTCGCGCCCAGCAGCGACGAGAAGCGGAAGCCGAGGGAATTTTCGAGCAAATTATTGCTAAACACCCTGAGTTCGCTGGCGCTCACATTCATCTCGGATTGCTATACATCCAGATGGGCCAACCGGATAGCGCCGTAGCAGCGTTACAAGAAGGAATTCGCCTCGCACCGGATCGGGTCGATGCTATCTCAGCTCTCGTGTCCATTTGGCGCGAACAAGCCCGGACGGCGATCTCGTCAGGGAATACAGAAGAAGCGTTGTCACTCTTGCTTAAGGCCCGAAAGCTCTCTCCAGAGAACGCAGACGTGCAATTCGAATTCGGCATGACCGCGCTGAAAATGAATCTGCTGCCGGACGCGATTACTGCTTTTCAGCAGTCGCTCAAGTTGCGTCCAGATGACGCGAACGCCACCTATGGCCTGGGCCGGGCCTACATGGAGCATTCGCAATATGAAGATGCCCGGCAGCAATTTTCCCGCTACCTCGAGGCGCGACCGAACGATGCTTCGGGCCACTATGCCCTCGGCATGGCCTATGCTTCGCTTGAACGTCCTCAAGACGCCCGCACAGAATTTGAAAAGTCGATCACGCTTGCGCCGGTGCAGACCGAATCCTATTTTCGGCTCGGAGTGTTAGATCTCAACGCACACGATCTTGACGCTGCGGCAAAAAACTTCGAGCATGTGCTTGACCGTGATCCCAAACATGCAGGAGCCTTGGCTGCGCTCGGACGCGTGAAGTATAACCAGAAACACTATCCAGAGAGCGCACAATTACTGGAGCGCGCCGTGGCGAGCGACCACTCCTTGCGAGAGGCTCATTATTATCTCGGTTTGACCTATGCGCGCCTCGGTCGCAAGGAAGACTCCGAGCAACAATTTCAGATTGCAACCCGTCTCGAACACGAGGAATTGGAAAAACAAAAAGCCGATCTTAGAATCGTGAATCCCAACTCAAGCCAGGCACAGCCAAAGTAATTATTGCGAAGACGTTTCCGTCCCCAGCGCGGCATGAGGCCAGCCGCCGGTCCAATCAATCGTCGAAAGCTGCAAGTAGGGATGTCCCGTTTTTCCATCGTAGGCATGAAACACAACGATGTCGCGGTCGTCGCCGAGTCCGTGGTCGGCACCCATTCGGATTGACTCCCCGCCCGGCCCGATCCATCGCGTGTCCCCGACTAACACCGGCGTGCCACCTCCCTCAAGCATCGGCGTGCCATCGGAATCCGGGTAAGGCCCGGTCACGTTTTTCGATCGGCCCACCATGGTTTTGTAGTTGCTCTTCGTCCCACGGCAGCAGAGGTCGAATGACACAAAAAGATAAAAGTACTCGCCATGGTGAACAATAAACGGCGCCTCGATCGCCTGCCAGTTTCCCGGTAGTCCGGGCGGATTGGGAGGGGGATTCTGCGGCCTTTTTCGGCGAGCCAGTGAGTACAGCTTGGTGTCCTTAGGTGACAGCTTGCCGGTTTTGGCATCGATTCGCCGCATCTTGATTCCATCCCAGAAGCTGCCAAATGCGAGCCAAACGCCGCCCTTTCCGTCCAGTACTATGTTGGGGTCGATGGCATTGAAGTCATCCTGCTCTCGGGAGCGGAAAATCAGCCCACGATCTTCCCAATGAAAGTCAGCCCTCTTTGGGTCAAGCGTCTTGTTGGTCGCTAGCGCAATTCCCGAGGTATTCTTGCCAAATACTGAAAATGCGTAATAGAGGTGATACTCACCATCGAAGTAAGAAATATCTGGCGCCCACAATTCTTTTGTCTGAGGGCTTTCCTTTTTTATCCAATCAGGTATCGTGGCGAATACGCTTCCGCATCGCTTCCATTGGTGGAGATCGTCGGAACAGCGCACGGGTAGTTCACCGTCGCGATTGGGACCAGTTGCAGTTCCGAAGACGTACCAGGTATTCCCGTCTTTAATAATGGAAGGATCATGGACGTATTCGGTGTCGCCAGTAACCTGGATGACCTTTGCGGAACTGTTTAGGTTGTGCCCGTAACAGAAAGAAACGACGCTTATAGCAATGCAGGTGCAAATACGTGTTAAATTTCTGGCGTTCATGGAAGCCTCGAATTTGGTAGACAGGGAACTTGCACGCCTAAGGTACAATGCTGAGGAAACGTTTACCGGATTCTAGCAAATCCAAGCTATGGACATCCGCGAAATTGCGAAGCGAGCCAAGGTATCGACAGCCACCGTTTCTCGCACCATTAACCGCGTACCTACCGTCGATCGTCAACTGGCCAAGCGGGTTTGGAAGGTCGTCGAGGAACTTGGCTACTATCCGAACACTCAGGCGCGCGCCCTCGTCTCGGGCAAGACGCGAATTTTCGGATTGATTGTTTCTGAAATTACGAACCCATTTTTTCCCGAGATCGTTCAATCCTTCGAAGATATTGCAGTACAGCACAACTACGAGATCCTGCTTACCTCCACCGTGCACGATCCACGCCGCATGGAAACATCAGTGCGACGCATGCTTGAGCGCCGGGTGGAGGGAGTGGCGATCCTTACGTTCGGCATGGAAGAAGCCCTGCTCGATGGCTTGCGCTTCCGAAAAGTCCCGCTAGTTTTCGTCGATGTAGGCCCTCCAGTTCCACACGTCAGCAACATCAAAATCAATTACGGAATCGGCATTCGCGAAGCGGTACAGCACCTGGCAGCGCTGCGCCACGAACGAATCGCGTTTGTCACCGGGCCGCTCACGCTCAAGTCGGCCAAAGCCCGCAAAGAAGCCTTTGAGGAGTCGTTACACGAAATCGGAATGCGCCCGGAGCCACAATTAATCATTGAAGGCGACCACACGATGGAAGGTGGTATTCAAGCTTTCTCCCAGATCACTAAGCGAAAAGTTCTTCCCACGGCCGTGATGTGTTCGAACGACCTGACCGCAATTGGTGTGATCCGCGCCGCCTACGAGTATGGAATTCCGGTCCCGCAGGATCTCTCTGTGATCGGATTCGACGACGTGAGGCTCGCGCAGTTCATTACTCCGCCTCTCACCACCATTCGCATGTCACAAACTGAGCTGGCTCGTGTGGCGTTCAAGGCATTGCTGAGCGACGTTGAACGTGACGCGCCCGCAGAACATGGCACGGAATACATCCTCGATACCGACCTGGTCCTCCGCAAATCTACCGGGTTGGCGCGTCCCCTCGTAAAACTGTAACCAATTCCTGGCAGCTATTGCTTTGAAACCAGCTCGCGAATCAGCTCAGCTTCGTGTTCGCGGTACGGTCGTCCATCTGGATGAAAGACGTCGTGAAACCAGACCGGCGGTGGTTGCAGAACATAGGGCTTTTCCCATGAGTCCCACGGGAAGTAGGTTTGCGATTTGCCGGCGACCAATCCCCAATTGATCGCTGCGATGTGATGCTGCTTGGCAATGGGCAGGATTGTATCGAATGTGCTGCCAACCGAACGTGCCATGTATTCCGTGCACAGAATCGGACGATGATACGTTTCCAGCCAGCGAACGTGCTGCTCGAAATCCTCCGGCCAGTTGTAATTGTGGAACGAGATTACATCCGACTGCTCCAGTTGCACTCGCCCGATAGGATCAAGTTTTTCGGGAGACGACCAATCGCCTTCCCACAAACCGCTGGTGAGCGGTTGCGATGGGTGCACGGATCGCGCCCAATCAAATACCTTGGGCAGAAGCGCGACCACGTATTTCTGTTTATCTTTCAGCTCAACCTTTCCGTAGGCGCCGCCATTGGTATTGGACGGTTCGTTCCACACATCCCACGCTAGAATGCGAGAATCATTTGCGAACGCTCCGACTACGCCCTTTACGTACGCCTCAAGTCTCGGTTCCTGGCTCGGGTCGGCTAGTGCCTTTGCGCCTGGACTTTGCACCCACCCGGAATTGTGAACTCCGGGAATGGGCGGATGCTGCGGACCGAGCTTGGGATACGGGTCCCAGCACGAATCAAAGAGAACGAAAATCGGCCGGATGTGGTGTTTGTTAGAAATCGTCAGAAACGTCTGCAGGCGCTGCTCGAATCCTTTTGCATCCTGTTGCCAAAGCAAATCGTGCAGGAAAACGCGCATGGTATTCATTCCAATTCCTTCAGCCCACCCGAACTCACGATCGATTTCCTGCGGATCGAACGTGTCGGCCTGCCACATTTCGAGTTCGTTGATGGCCGAGGCTGGAAGAAAATTGCTTCCCACCAGCCAAGGCTGGTGCGCGTACCATTCATGAGCCTGCGCTTCGGTCCAGCGATTTGGTGCGTTCTGCGCGTAGGCGCCGGTAAGAAGACACATCAGACAGATCCATTGAAGCCACCGCATAGGACCTCCAAATATGAATTTCGGATTTTACCTGCCTCTTCGCGCGTGGCAAAGACTTCCAGCATACTCTTCGGGTAAACGTTTACAAATACGCCTGAATCAGAGATAATGCCGTCGCACCACTTTTCCATTTTGAAAAATTAACCGGCTTCGCGTGGGAACAGCCGGGATGAGGAAGTTTTCTCCTCAAGAAGGCGTTGGTCGTCTTCCCGGAAACGGCAGGACCGGATCAGCAGTGCTGAAATGCCCAGACCTTCCAGCAGGTTGCCAGTCAAGGCGCTACAGAAACTCCGCCGCGAGGTCCTCGAAGCGAACCTCGAAATCGTGCGGCGTGGACTCGTGCTTTATACCTTTGGAAACGCGAGCGGTATTCTTCGCGAGGAAGGACTGGTCGCAATAAAGCCAAGCGGCGTACCATACGAAAAATTAAAGCCGGAACATCTTGTCATTTCCGATCTCAACGGAAAAATCGTGGACGGTAATCTTCGGCCGTCTTCCGATCTGCCCACTCATATCGTCCTCTATAGGCATTTCACGGAGATCGGCGGAATTGTGCATACCCACTCCGAATACGCCACGGCCTGGGCGCAGGCGAGGCGCGAGGTCCCGTGTTTTGGCACGACTCACGCCGACTATTTCCATGGTGCCGTGCCGGTTACAGATCCAATGGACGAAAATGAAATTTCCGGCGAATACGAGAAAAATACCGGAGATGCCATCGTTCGAGCGTTTCGCAATAAAAACCCGAATTCTCATCCGGGAGTTCTGGTCGCCAATCATGGGCCTTTTGCATGGGGACCCACCCCGAGTGATGCAGCACACAACGCGGTTGTTTTAGAGTCGTTGGCCCGCATGGCGTATTACACAATAAATATCAACAATCAGGCAGGACCGATTGCAAAGGCTCTACACGACCGGCACTTCCTGCGGAAACACGGTCGCACAGCTTATTACGGTCAGACGGGGCACAGGAAATGAATGCGAAAAAAATGACCATGGGGGTGATCGTCGGCAACCGGGGTTTTTTCCCGGATCACCTTGCCAAGAGTGGACGCGAGGACTTACTACGCGTTCTCGAAACATCTGGTTTCGACACCGTCGCGCTCACGCCACAAGAAAGTAAATATGGAGCGGTCGAAACTCGTGAAGAGGCGCGCCGCTGCGCTGAATTGTTCAAGAAAAATCGCGACAGGCTTGACGGCATTATCGTCACACTTCCCAATTTCGGCGACGAGCGAGCAATCGCCGATACACTTCGGCTTGCCGACTTGCATGTGCCGGTGCTCATTCAGGCCACGCCGGATGATCCGAAGAAAATGACCATTGCTTTCCGGCGCGACAGTTTTTGCGGAAAGATGTCGGCCTGCAACAACCTGCGGCAGTACGGAATTCCATACTCGATTACGACTCTGCACACTGAGGCTCCTGATTCGCCCGAATTCGCAAAAGACCTGCAGTGGTTCGCAGCAGTCTGCCGCGTCGTAAACGGGTTTCGCAATCTGCGCATTGGCGCGATTGGCGCGCGTCCAGCAGCATTTAACACAGTTCGGTACAGCGAAAAAATTCTCGAGGCAAACGGGATTTCGATCGAGACACTTGATCTCTCTGAAGTTCTTGGCCGTATTGGCAGAATGAAAGATTCGGACTCTGATGCTCAGGCCAAACTCGCGTCCATAAAGAAGTATGTCGAATCGAAAGATGTTCCGGAAGCCGCGCTGCTGAAAATGGCGAAGCTAGGCACCGTCATCGACCAATGGATGGCCGCAACAGAAGTACAGATCAGCGCAGTGCAGTGCTGGACTTCGCTCGAAGAAAATTTCGGCGTCGTGCCTTGCACCATCATGAGCATGATGAGCAATGAGCTGCTCTCGAGCGCCTGCGAAGTCGACATCGCCGGTGTGCTTGGTATGCACGCTCTGCAACTTGCCTCTCAGACGCCTTCGGCCCTGCTTGACTGGAACAACAATTACGGCACTGATCCGAATAAAGCTGTCTGCTTCCACTGCTCTAATCTTCCTAAACATTTCTTCCGCTCAGTAAAGATGGAGTACCAGGAAATTATCGCCGGCACAGTCGGCAAGGAGAACACCTACGGCACATGTTACGGAATCATTAAGCCGGAGAAGATGAGCTTCGCGCGTTTCTCAACCGATGACACGGCTGGCAAGATGCGCGGCTATGTTGGTGAGGGCCGGTTCACCGACGATCCGCTGAACACCTTCGGCGGTGCTGGCGTAGTTGAAATCCCGAAGATGCAAAAACTCCTCCACTACATATGCGAGAACGGATTCGAACATCACGTTGCGGCGAATCTGTCCACCGTTGCATCAGCCGTTCATGAAGCCACAACGCGCTATCTCGGGTGGGACATGTACTGGCACGAGTGCGCTAACGGAGCTTGCTGATGGCGGTAGTCGCCGGAGTCGATTTCGGAACTCTGAGCGTTCGCGTCTCAATCGTAGACAGCGAGCGCGGAATGCTCGCCTCGGCGGTTGCAGAATACCCGTTACATCGCAAGCGCGAAGATCCCGAGTACGCGACCCAATCGCACGAGGACCACATGCGGGCGCTCGCGGAAGCGACTCATGCCGCGGTCAAGCAAGCCGGCATTTCCGGAGATCAAGTCGAAGCCATCGCGTTGGATACGACTGGCTCTTCCGTGATCCCCGTTGATAAGAATCTTCAACCACTTGGCGAATATTACTTGTGGTGCGATCATCGCGCCAAGAACGAAGCTGCCGAGATCACCGCGGCGGCGCATCGGGAAAAACTGGAAGCCATCAACTGGTGCGGAGGCGTTTACTCCTCTGAATGGGGATTCTCAAAGCTGCTCCACTGGCTGCGGCACAACCCTGAGAAGCGCAGCCAATTTGCTTCTGCATTCGAGCATTGCGACATGGTTGCTGCAACTCTATGCGGCATCACTGATCCCGCGAAAGTAAAGCGCAGCATCTGTGCCATGGGACACAAGTGGCTCTGGAATGCCAAGCTCGGGGGCCTCCCTCCAGAGGAGTTCCTGGTCAAAGTTGATCCGCTACTCGCCGGTGTACGCGAAAAGTTGCAGGGCGATTACGCGACCTCTGAGCAGATTGCCGGCAAACTTAGTCCTGAGTGGGCTGCGAAGCTTGGACTGAAAGAAGGAAT
Organism: Terriglobales bacterium; assembly: GCA_036770325.1. Lineage (GTDB taxonomy): Bacteria > Acidobacteriota > Terriglobia > Terriglobales > Acidobacteriaceae > Gp1-AA145. Next base: position 2,784 of record DAIPJJ010000052.1, on the reverse strand, counting down.
TCCGGTTCCGGTGGGCGCCTTCGATGCGCACTGGGATGCCGTCGGCGCGGGCTGTCGAACCGACGACATGGTGAACGTCATTGGCACGTCCACCTGCATCATCGGTATCACGCCTTCACCGAATCTCGTGCGCGGTGTGTGCGGAGTGGTGCAGGGAAGTGTTCATCCTCAGCGAACTGGCATTGAAGCAGGCCTTTCTGCTGTAGGCGATATCTTCAACGCCATCGCCGCACGTGCCGGAACCGACGTTGCCACTCTCAGCAAAGGATTGGAAAAATACCGCGCGGGACAAACTGGCCTGCTGCGCATGACCTGGGACAACGGCGACCGTACTGTACTCGTCAACCCTAATCTGCGCGGCATCACGCTAGGCTGGAACCTGCAAAGCACAGCGCAGGATGAACTCTTCGCGGCAATCGAAGGCACTGCCCTGCACACACGCGTAATTTTCGAGCGCATGGAGAGCAACGGGGTTCGCGTGAAGCGCGTGATCAATGCCGGAGGAATTCCGCAGAAGAATGAAGTGCTGAATCGCGTATATGCAAATGTACTTGGTCACCCGGTTTTAGTTCCTACAAAGAGCGTGACCAGCCTTGGCTCAGCGATCTTCGCATTCCTGGCTGCGGGTACTTTCAAATCCGTCGAAGAAGCGCAGGACAAAATCTGCCCGCCGCATCGCGTGTACGAACCTGATCCTCGTGAACAGCGGGTTTACGACGAACTCTACCGCCTTTTCAGCCGCATGTATTTCACCTTCGGTGATCCGCGCGCCGACATGGGCACGATCCTACCTGGATTGATCCGTTGCGCCCATCACGGTGAGGCGCCTAGTCGCAACGGCACAGGGAAGCAGACTTCAAGAGTTTAATCACGTGCGGGCCGGTCACTAACCGCGCCGCGCTGCCTCGATGGCGGAAACGTCAATCTTTTTCATCGTCATCATCGCCTCGAACGCACGCTTTGCCTCACTTCCGCCGACCGCCAGCGCGTCGGTTAGCACGCGCGGCGTAATCTGCCAGGAGAGACCCCAGCGGTCCTTGCACCAACCGCACGCGCTTTCCGCGCCGCCATTGCCGACGATCGCGTTCCAGTAACGGTCCGTTTCTTCCTGGTTGTCAGTCGCAATCTGGAAGGAAAAGGCCTCGGTATGCTTAAACGTGGGGCCACCGTTCAGACCAAGACAAGGAATGCCTGCGACAGTGAATTCCACCGTGAGCACATCACCCTTCTTGCCGCCCGGGAAATCAGCAGGCGCCTCGTGAACAGCGGTTACCTTGCTGTTCGGAAAAGTTTTGGCGTAAAAGCGCGCCGCCTCATGCGCCTCCTTGTCGAACCAGAGGCAAATCGTGTTCTTTGGTGTCATGTTCCTGTGCTCCTTGCGTTTAATTAAAGCCGTACTGATATTTTGACTCTACGAGAGGCCATCGGGAAACGGCTCCTCCGTGAGCTTTGCCCGGTTCCATTCTAAAATCTGCCGATTCCACGCCGTTTGTACGCACATGCGCTCACAGGCGAATTCCTGAGAGCAATCGAGCCCCGGGCTAAATGGTGGTTTAAGACCGCGATCTAAAATCAAAACGGACCACTACCGGAAAGCGTTCTTACTTCGCAACGGAGCACGTCTTCTCCAATTCGCGGATTTCCTCGAGTTGGGGTCTCAAGGCAGGCGTGAGATGGCGGGATACGAGAGCCCACACTCCGTCTTCACCCGCAACTACAAAGTCGCGCAAAGAGTCCGGGTTGATGCTCTCGGCTTCTAGCCAAAGCGCGACCGGTAACGCTCCCCACTTCCGGTCGAACGGGCCACTTGACAGCGTCCGGGAGAGCTCACGCGCATTGTCGGAAGCCGAGCAGGCAAGCGCCGCGAGCCGTGTCATGAATCTGGGCTCCAGAACTTGAAGCGCTTCCATAGCCTTGGGAGAAGGGGTGCCATTCAAAGGTTTCCAAGCGTCGGAGAGCGAATAGTAGTTGCCCATCCCTTCCAGCCACATTTCGGCGATGGCCGCGTTGAGAGGAGTGTCGGTGCGAAGCGGGTGGTCGCGCACCCAGGCCTTCTGCAGCAGGTGAGTGTATTCGTGATGGAAGAGATGATCGATGAGCGCTGCATTGTTGTCAGAACCGGCATCGCCGTAGAGCGCGTTCAGGCGTTCAACGTCGAATCCGATTGTGTGTGGATCGTGGGTGAACGCGTCTTCACCTCCGCGATTGCCGAGCACGATGCGAGCTTCTGGGGCGGCGACTGGGCGGAACGGTACGGCAAGCTGGAATACGTCCGTCTCCCATTCCGGCCGACGGGATTGAATGAGGCGAACCCAGGCGGACTCGGCGGGAGTGTAGGGCTTGGCGAGCGGCTCGATTTCGCGAAACTTATCCTCCGGCAAACGCCTGGCGATCATCTCCTGCCACGGCTGTGTTGCGTGACCGTTGGCGTCGACCCCAAGCACGATTTCGAGAAGCGGTTCATCTGCGTATAGCGGAAGCGTTACAACACAATTTAGAAATAACACCATCAGGAGGCGTGACCACATGTGGCATTTGTATCATGCTGCGCTTGGTCAACTTGAGCGTTTAGCAGGCGTGAAGAAGTCCCGGTAAGCCGGGACGCACTGGGAGCCTGCTGCCGAAATCCCGAGCGGAGCGAGGGACCTCTGATCGATTTGCGCGAAGTTTGATAAACTTTTGTTGACCCACCGGGAACCATCCCAAACTCACCGGGCGCGTAGCTCAATTGGCAGAGCAACTGACTCTTAATCAGTAGGTTGAAGGTTCGATTCCTTCCGCGCT
>DAIPJJ010000235.1:0-5682 GCA_036770325.1 Terriglobales bacterium | reverse complement strand
GGAGCGGTCGATCCATCCGAGCCTTGCAAATTTGGTTGATAGTTTTCAGGTTGTAGGTCCATGAGGTTCCTCAGCGCGCCGAGACATGGTAAAACAATCGCTCTTCCCCATGGGCGCATTTTTCTCATCGGAACGGTTCGGCAAGCCGCAAATTCTTGCGGGGATCCTGCTGCTCATCTTCGCCGGCCAGTGCGCATGGCTGGTTTCGCATGAGACTCCGGCAGCCATATCTCAAGATGAATTTGAGCGGCTTGCCGAAGGTCTCGCTCAGTGGCACGGCCGGGGGATCGCCGGAACGCCCGTGGCGCCCAGCCTTTCAGCGGGGCTGGTCGAAGAAACCGGCAGCCGCTTCGACCCGAACCATTCGGCATTGTGGTATCTCGTCGCTTCAGCGCCGGTTGCGGTTTTCAACGTTCCTCCCGAACACCGCTTCTGGCCATGGCTCACTCGCGCGCCGTATGTGGTTTTCGGAACTTTGCTCGGGGCTTCGCTGTGGTACGTTTCGCGCCGTTTATATGGAAATGCCGGCGGGTTCATTGCTCTCGGACTGTATTGTTTTTCGCCGACGGTGATCCGCAACAGTACCCTCTGGTTCTCGCCGCCGAATATTGGCGCAAGCTGGGGGACGTTCGGCGCGGTGTTCACGGCTATCGCTGTCTCGCACACTCTTTATGCGCCGCGTGAAGTCGTGCTGTGGAACTGGCGACGGACCATCCTGCTGGGAGTTTCTCTCGCGCTGGCCATCGGTTCGCATTTCGCGCTGATCATCGTTCTGCCGGTTCTCCTCGTATTCATGTTCTATCTTGCCCCGAACCGCAAGCTGGCAGCGGCTACTATTCTGGGAGCTGCATTCTTGATCGCCGTCCTGCTGCTGTTCACGTCATATTTTTTTCATGTCCGGATCTTCGCCGAAGCTTTCCGGCACGCACAGTTCGTTGGTGGAAGCTGGTTCGCCTTGGGCATGCCGGGGGCCTATCTCCAGGTAGTCAAAGAAATCGCCGCCAGCGGGCCGGTGCTCATTGTGCTCGTACCTATTGCGCTGGGCGTATTCGTAAGCTGGCGTCGCGCCCGCTACTTCGGAAATATTGCCCCGCTGATCATGGCAATTCTGTTTCTGGTGTTGCGCCTGCTCTCGCCGCATGATTCCGGCTCGATTTTCATGCTTTGCGCGACTACCTTTCTTTTCGTGTTTGTTGCCGGAATTGCCGCGGATTTGCTGGAAACACGGGCACGTGAGCCGGTTTTGGCCGCTATCGCAGGCTTATTGGTGGCAAACGCACTGTGGAACCTTATCGTTTTGGCAAGGGTCTCAGCGTGAGTACCCTCTCGCGGGTAACGAAGCATTGAATGCCGGACGCTCGTAAAATTGAGTAATGCTCGCAACTTTCGCGGGAGTTGATCGTTCTAATAGCTAAGGGGGCGGATATGAGTACTCCGGGCAGCTTAAAATTCGCACTTCCTCTTCTTACATTTGCAGCGCTGCTGGTGGCAGTTTCCGGCTCCGCTTCGGCCCAAGTTCACTCAGCTCAGAACGGCACGGTTGCTCCGCGCGGGGTTCCCGCCAGCGTGACCTCGTTCGGCTTCGGCGGACATCCCGGATTCCATGGCGTTCCGGCCAGCGTCACGTCACAGGGCTTTGGCGCCAACACGGCCTTTCGCGGTCCAGTACTGGTGAACCCTGGGTTCGGTGTCGGCCGACCGATTCACGAGCGGCCAGGGGAGTTTCGGCATCACCGTCGTGTCATCCTTTCCAGCCCGTTTTATGGCGGCTACTACGTTCCTCCTTACTACGACTACTCGGACAGCGATTACGCTGAAACCGGCATTTCGAATGAAGCCATGGCGCAGCGCGAATACAATGCCCGCCAGCAACTCGAAAATGATTATAGGAAGGAACTCGATTCGTCTCGTGAGGAAGCACCAGCCCCAAGCGTTGCGACCGAAGAGCAGCCGGCTTCCGACCAGCCCAGCACGGTGCTGATCTTCAAAGACGGCCATCAGGCGGAAGTTGCGAATTACGCGATTGTCGGGGCAACACTTTACGACCTGAGCGGCGGCCGCTCCAAGAAGATTCAGCTTGCTGAGCTTGATCTTCCCGCGACGGTAAAAGAGAACGACCAGCGCGGCGTCGAGTTCCAGCTTCCGGCTCAGGCGAAATTGAACTAGACTGTTCCGGAATCGCGCCCGGCTTCAGGCGTAGACGAGAATGCTCTTCCGCTCTTCAGTTGCGTTCGCGACAGTCCTCTTCGCAACCAGCGTTTTCGCGCAAAATCGTACGCCTGCGGGATTCATTCGCATTGCTCCTGCTCGCACTGCACACATGCACCGTCCGTTCCTACCCGCCTACGGCTACTACAGCGTGCCGTATTTTTATTCGGACTACGCTGACGTGGAATATGTGCCGCCCGAGCCTCCGCCGGTTCCCATGCCTGTAATGCAGGTGAAGACCGAGCCCGTACCCGATCCCGAATTACTCGAACTTCACGGAAACGAGTGGGTGAGAGTCACTAAGTTCAACACCGCTGGATCAAGCGCCTCAACCGTACAACCGATTTCCGCAAAGCCCCTGCCACCTGCAGTGCTCGTATTTCGCGATGGGCACCGCGAAGAAGTGAGCAGCTATTCGATCATTGGTGATTCGATTTATACGAAGGCGAATTATTGGAGCACGGGGAAGTGGACGCGAACGATTCAGATTGCCAATCTCGACATCCCGGCGACGATTGAGCGGAACCACGAGCGTGGAATCAATTTCGAGTTGCCAACCAGCCCGGATGAAATCATGATCCGGCCTTAGCCTCGGAAGCGTTGTTTGGCTCAGTTAGCGGCCGCGAGTACGTCATCGTTCCGGTTCACCACGGCTCGCTTGGGAATTTCCTTCAGACCTCTCAGGGGCACTTTCGCTTCGATTGAAGAATTGCCGGTGATTTTTCCCCGGCCGAGGAAGACGCTGCGCCCGTCTTCAAGTTCAAGATAGATAGGCACCAGCATGCGAAAACTATCGCCTACTCCCGACTGGCTTATCTTAAAACTCAGGACCGGCGTACCGTCTGCGCTCTTTTCCACGTTGCTGTAATCGACTTTGTAAGTGGGCAATGCCGTGCCATAGACATATTCGTTGAAAAACCAATCCATATTTCCATTCGAAACCGCCTGCATTTCTTGCGTCATGTGTTTTTCAACCATGGCCTTGAAGTCTTCCGTTGTGGCGGATTGCCCGGCGTAGGTCTTGGCAAAGTCGTGCATCAGATCTTTAAAATTTTGATCTCCGGTCTTCCGGTCCCACATCATCATGCGAATCATGTGCAGGATATATGCGCCCTTGGGATAGATCAGGCGCCGCGTTATGTCGAAGCCGGTACGATCGTTGCTCATGCGATAACCCATGGTGACCGGGCCGGCATCGATCGCACGAAAACCCTCTTTGTTGCGCTCCAGCAACATCGTCCGTTCATCGTTCCAGAACTCAATAAATTTTTTGGGATTCTTCTCGATCATCTGGAGATAAATCGAAGCTGATGCATCGGCAAAACCTTCGCTCATCCATTGATCGCGATACGAATTGAATCCTACTTCGTGCCCCCACCATTGATGCGCGACTTCATGCGGCGCAACAACTTTCCAATATCCCTTGCTGTCGAACTCCATTCCGAGCTGTTCGCGAATGGTCGTGTCGTAGAAGTAACACATCGGTAGATAGACGAGCCCGGGCCAGGATTGTCCGTAGTTGCAGGCGGTCTGCTGGCTGACGGAGAGCTGTTTGTAAGGAATAGGCCCGAAGTAGTCGGAATAGAGCTGCATTGAGAGTTCGGCCTCGGCGAGCGCCTTTTTCAACATCGGCGTCGTGCTCATGTTGCCCAGCGCGACCGCGTAATGTGGGCTGCCCGGCAAATCGCCGTTGGCTGCTCGCAGCAGAGACTTCACTTCATCCGGAGGCTCTTCATTCGCGTAAGCCTCAATCAGGAAGTCTGTCATTTTCGCTTCTTCGGACTTGAAGTGTCCGAAGTTGAACCCGGCGACCGCGAGTGGCACCGCGCTTTTCCAGACCGTGATGTTCTCGCCGCCTTCATTTTTGTCGCTGACCATCTGTCCGGTAGCCGCCATTTTCATGCCCTTGGGAATGCGGAAGGTCATGTCATAGAGGGCATAGTTTCCCAAGCCACCGCCAACGCTGTTTGGGTACCAATCTTCGCGCGCTGTGGGATAGTAGTTCCCTCCTCCCTCGTTGATGACGACATCTTTGCCGGAATAAGTCGTCGTGAGAGTGTATTTTTCTCCGCGGGGAAGGGGGCGGGGCAGCACCACGGAAAAATCCGCGTCGTCATTCTTGTCTTCCTGAATGAACGAGAGCGCCTGCTGCTTGTCGTCGACGACGTTTTCGACACGCAGCGTTCGATAAAGATCGAAAGGCACAACTCGCAGGCCGTTTACCTGCGCGGCAAACGTTACCGAAGCCTTGCCGCTCAAGTGTGCGTTCCTCTCGATTCGCGTATCCAGTTGTTGATGTTCAATTCGAATCACGCCGTTCTGCTCTGCGCCGCTCGCGGTACCTTTCTTGTATTCGCTGCTGTTGTGAAAGGCGGTCCAGACACCGAGTTTGTTTTCGTCGTAGGTAAGGAGCTCGACTTCTTCCGGCGCAACCGGCATCAACAGCGTGGGCGCGCCGTGCGGATCGACAACAAAAATTTCCTTGCCGTTATATTTGTCGCCATGAATGAAGGCCAGGAACAACCCGCCAGGTTCAGTGCTCAGCACATCCTGCAGAATTCGCGCTTCCAGGTTGTACTTCAGCGTCTGCTCATGCCGCATTGCGTGCTGAGAATCTCGTAACAGTCCCGGATCGCATCCGCCGGTTGCCGGAGTTCCTGACTTCTTAATTTCTTCGTACGTGGAGTCAGTGAAGCGAAGGACGAGATGGTTATACTGCTCGACAAATTCATCCTGTTTCGAGAGCAGCTTGAGCGAGGAGCGCTCGATGGGAATAGGCGGGTCAAGTACCAGATTGCCATTGCCGACGAAAACTGCGCCGGTCACTTTGCCGTTCACCGGAGCCACGAAGCAGACTATTCCGGAGTGCAGGTGGAAGGTTGCGGCGTCTCGCTTCAGCTCCAGGCTGTTAACGGTCACCGACTCGGTCCCTAGCGCGAGGTCGCGCAGTTGGCGATAGGTCGGGTCAGAGTTCGGGCCGGGAGCTGGAGTCGCTTGGGAATGCAAGGTCAGATGAAAACAGAAAACGGCCAAGGCAAGGGACGAGGCGGCACGCAGATTCACATCAACCTCCGATCAGGGCGACAATTCTGTGTCAAACCTGACGTAAGTTCAAGCTGTTTTCGTGATTCCGCTCGGGTGCCCGTCCTTGTGTCTCCCGGTTTTGGAGACACAGGGCCTGCCGCGGCAGAGTCGGGATGGGAAAATTTGATCTTGTCGTCCGGCATACGCAGTTCGCTGTTAGAGACCTTTTCCTCCGTGGCGTTCCTCAGTGTGACTCTGTGCTCTCTGTGGTTCATGCTTTCGAGAGAAGCCCGAAAATGTGCTCCCGCATGGTATAATGAATCAGCTCCGAAGCAGGCACTAAGCCCATTATTTTGCAGTAGTTTACAGCTATTTCGGCGATTTGATCCGCTCAGGGTTTTCGATTCCAGCTAAGAGCTAAAAGCTATTAGCTAAAAGCTTCTTTATGGC
>DAIPJJ010000051.1:0-24480 GCA_036770325.1 Terriglobales bacterium | reverse complement strand
AGTCAAACGAAGCTTGCTGGCAGCAAAACCGGCGCGGACACTTCGTTTATTCGAAGTAAGCCGGTTCGTATTTTTTAGGGCGGCGAAATGCCGCCCTTTTCTTTTTGCCTGAATCTGGGCGGTAAAACCGCTCTTCTGCCCTTTAAAGTGGCAACTCCCCCGCTTGGCCTTCCCATCGAACCCTGAGCACATGGCAACCCACACCGCATCCCGGCCTGAGGCTGCAACCCATGTCGCAAAACGCGGCAAAAAGCTCAGCATCCCTGGGCTGCTCAAGCCACATGTCGGCGAACTGTCACTGGGGTTCGTTGCGATTGCAGGAGAGAGCGCCGCCAATCTGCTGCAGCCGTGGCCACTAAAAATCGTCCTGGATGACGTGCTTCGCTCTCACTCCACTCATGCGTGGACGATGCGGAAGATTTACCAGCTCGTGGGAACGAATCCTGTCGCCGTACTCAAATTCGCGTGCGTCGCGGTGCTTGCGATCGCCGTCCTCGACGCAATCTGCACCTACGGCGAAAAATATCTGACCACCAGCGTGGCGCAGTGGGTAAGCTACGACCTCCGGCTGACGATCTATTCGCATATCCAGCGGCTTTCGCTGGCTTTTCACGACCAGAAACGCACCGGTGACCTGATAAGCCGCGTGACGGACGACATTGAGAATATTCAAAGCTTCATCATGAATGGACTTCTCGGTGTTCTCATCAACGCAATGACGTTGATCGGCATGGTCGGAGTCATGTTCTGGTTGAATTGGAAATTCACGCTGATCGCTTTGTCGGTCGTTCCGGTCCTGTTCGTGATGGTGTACACGTACACGCGCCGAATCAAGAAGGCTTCTCGCGAAGTGCGAAGGAAGGAAGGTGAGATCACCTCGGTGATCGAAGAGGTGTTGTCGTCGATTCGAGTGGTCAAAGCTTTTGCGCGCGAAGACTATGAAGTTCGCCGGCTGGAACAGGAGAGCCTTGAAGCTGTTGAGATTTCGCTGCGCGCCCGCAGCCTGAAGGCCAAATTGACTCCGCTGGTCGGGATTGTCGTTGCTGTCGGCACTGGCCTTGTGCTTTGGTTCGGTGCTCGCCTGGTCATGGCCGGAGCACTCACTGCCGGATCGCTGGTCGTCTTCATTTTGTATCTCGGCAAAATGTACAAGCCCATGCAGGAAATTTCGAAGATGACCGACACGTATTCGAAAGCTGCCGTCGGTTATGAACGGATTCAAGAGATTCTCGAAACGCACCTCGAGGTAAAAGACCAGCCAAGGGCGAAGAAGGCGCCGAGATTCCGTGGCGAAATCGAATTCGACGATGTCTCGTTCTGCTACACGCCCGGAACTCCGATTTTGACCGACGTGAGTTTCGACATGCGCGCTGGACAAGTTTCGGCGCTGGTAGGCCCGACGGGCGCCGGCAAGACCAGCATCATCAGTCTGCTCGCCAGGTTTTACGATCCTGAGAAGGGCGTGGTTCGAATCGACGGAACTGACATTCGACTATTCAAGCAAAAATCATTGCGCCAGCAAATGAGCTTCGTACTGCAGGAAACGGTGTTATTTCGCGCGCCAGTTTGGCAAAACATTGCATACGGCAGGCCGGGCTCAACCCGCGACGACATCATGAAGGCTGCCGAACTGGCGAATGCTGCAGAATTTATCGAGAAACTTCCTGAAGGGTACGACACAGTGCTCGGCGAGCGTGGCATGACGCTCTCCGGAGGCCAACGGCAACGGATTGCAATCGCACGCGCAGTGGTTCGAAACACCCCCATTCTCCTGCTTGACGAGCCGACAAGCGGGCTCGACTCGGAATCAGAAAAATTGGTATTCGAGGCCCTCGATCGCCTTATGGAAGGCCGGACTGTGGTCGTTATAGCGCATCGGCTTTCCACCGTCCAACGTGCTGACATGATTTTCGTTGTTGACAATGGAGAGATTGCCGAGCGCGGAAAGCACCAAGACTTGATGAAACTGAATGGTATCTACGCGCGGCTGCACAACCTGCAATTTAAGCCCGAGGAAGCTGAACTCACCAGGGCCTCATAGCGCGTTCAGTTCCTTGATCCTTGCAAGCACAGCGTCCGTGTAAGCCTGCGTTTCCTCCGGCGAATACCCAGCCGCACGGAAAGCGTCACGGATCTGGTCAGGAGAGAGCTGCGCCAGCAAGGAGCCCACCCATTTGGCGTCAGAACGAGGAATATGTTTGCCGATCCAGCCGATGCTCACCTGGTGAAAAAAGAAAGCCCAGTCAAATTCGAACAAGCTTTCGAGCGGCGGGCGCTTGGGAAAATTCAAATCTATATAGTCTTTATGCACATGCGCAATCAGCGCCGTGCCACGGAAAGCGGCAAGATTGCCCTTCGATTGTCCGTCTGTATATCGCTTGCCCGGGGTGCCAAAGGCGGTCCCGACATCGCTGACTTCGTACAGCTTAAGCTCGGCAGGCCCAGATTTATCGCGGGCAGAATCATTTCTTGTATCGTCTTTTTCTGACTTTTTGTGTTCGAAGATAGCATTGTTGTCGTCCTTCAGGTCCCAATTCGCGATAAGTCCCATCATCACGCGCAATCCGTTAAATTCTCGCGTGCCATAGAAAGGGTTGCGTTGCCAACTCCAGTCGCCTACCTTCTTCTCGCCTGAATCGTGCCGTTGCAGGCGGACATTGAGAACATCTCCGTCCCGTCCCAAAAGGCCTCTGCCCTTTCTGATGGTCATCGGCATGTTCGCAACCTGGAGATCGTCAAAAAAGTAGTTTTCGTTGGCTGCGTAACCAATGGCCCATAGCAGTCTCGAAGCCGCGGTTTCAGGTTTCGCTTCAAGGCCTATCTTCGCAGTCCATTTGTTACTGTCGGCGTCACGGACGTCGAACTTCGGGCTGGAACCATGCTTCGCATCACTGATGAACTCCACGGGAAGGTGCGGCCGATGTTTCTCTCCGCCTACGCCCCAAAAGAGATTCCGAGCTCGGATATCTCCGGGATTTTGCCAGAGGACCGCCGCGGAACTTTCATTCCGCCCCTTGGCATTCTTGGCGTTCGCTACCGGAGCGGCCCAGAGCAGAAGGACGGCGGCAAAGAGGCGAAGCTCTCGTTTGTAACGGCAGGCAAGCATACATTTCACCGGCGCTGTGATGAGAGCTGGAAGTCGTGAGTTGCAGGGCATAGGACTTTCGACGTCTCCCTCGAACAATCTCAGGAAAAACCTTCATAGGCGCGAGTTCGTTTCACAGCATCTAAGCTGCCGGAGACGGTGCACCTAACGTGAAGCTTCTTATTCAACCTGGCGACGGTATCCAGCGCCTCATCAAGGGAATACGAAAAGCTAAAGACCGGATAGAAATCATGATTTTCCGCTTCGATCGGGCGGAAATGGAGCACGCCCTTATCGAGGCAGTAGAACGCGGCGTCTTTGTGCATGCTCTGATTGCATTCACCAATCGCGGCGGCGAGGAAAATTTGCGCAAGCTGGAAAAGCATTTTCTGGCAAAGGGAATCACGGTTGCGCGCACTGCCGGCGATCTGGTTCGTTATCACGGGAAGATGATGATCGTTGACCGGAAGGAACTTTACCTGAACGGCTTCAACTTCACTTATCTGGATACCGATCACAGTCGCAGCTTTGGGTTGATAACCCGCAATCCAAAGTTGGTAGCTGAAGCCGGGAAACTTTTTGAGGCCGACACAAAGCGCCAGGTCTATTCGGCGGGAAATTCCAAATTCCTTGTGAGCCCGGTCAACGCACGAAAAGAACTTGCTCAATTCATTAAGGGAGCAAAGAAAGAGCTTCTCATCTATGACCCTAAGATCAGCGATCGCGCCATGCTCCGGTTGTTGGAGGACAAGAGGAAGCGCGGCGTTGAGGTCCGGATCATTGGATGCGTGAGTAGAGACCGGTTGCCGGCGCGCGAACTCAAGCGTATCCGCCTGCATACGCGCACAATCGTCCGTGATCGCACTCAAGCATTCCTTGGCAGCCAAAGCTTGCGTCAACTTGAACTGGATGCGCGCCGGGAAATCGGCGTCGTTTTTCGCGACAGCGCTGCCTTGAAGAACATCATCCGAACCTTCGAAGAGGACTGGGCCGCATCCGAAGGTAAAGCGGAGGAAGAACGGCCGGCTGAGGATAAAACAGGAAAAGTCGCGAAGAAGATTGCGCAAGCGGTCACGAAAAAGGTTGCGCTAAACCCGGTTGCAAAGAAAGTGGTGAGAACAATCCGTAGTAAGGCGAATGGGGATGGCCACAAGGACTTACGCGACTCGGTTAAGGAAATATTGAAAGACGTTGTCGAAGAAACTGCACAGCACGCAGCCGAAGAAGCGGCGAACGCGGTGGCCAAGGCAGGTTGAGAAAATGCGCCAATACCTTCCAATCGTCTGGTTGCGGCTTCTAGCCCTGGCGGCAATAACGATAGTCGCGAGCATCGGTCAGGCCTCTGCCGCGCCCAACTCGCGGAATTCAAAAGTAGTGAATGAGTTCGATTCCAGAGCAAAAAGCTACCTTGAATGGCGCGACAAGACCGCAGGAAATACGCCCTCGGCAACAAATTCTCCTGAAAAGCTGGACGGTGAGCGGCAAGCTTTAGCCAACAAGCTGCGGACCGCTCGTGCTGGAGCAAAGCAAGGCGAAATTTTCACGCCACAGATCGCTCAATATTTCAGGAAACAGATCGCTGCGACGTTAGACGGCGACAAGGGCCATGCGATCCGGGTCACGCTGCGGAACGCAGAGCCGGTCAAGGGAAAGATCCAGATTAACCAGAGTTATCCCGAAAACGTTCCTCTGCAATCCACCCCGCCGACGCTGCTTTTGAATTTGCCCGAACTGCCAAAAGGCCTGGAGTACCGCATTCTCGGACGCGAATTGGTTCTCCTCGACACCGACGCAAACATTGTCGTTGACTACGTACCGAACGCCCTACCTGATGTTTTGAAATGACCTGCTCCAGGAAAAACTCACCATTTTTCACGATTGTTGCTCTCCTCGTGGCTTGCGTAGCGCATGCCCAAAACAAAACGAATCTCGACGTCAGACTTCCCCTGACAAAAGGTTCCGTGCGGTTCGCTGTCATCGGCGACAGCGGCACTGGGAGTGAAGAGCAATACCAGGTCGCTAAAGAAATGGAAACTTACCGCAAAGCGGTGGACTTTCATTTCGTGATCATGCTGGGAGACAACATCTATGGTGGACACGGGCCTCGCGACTTCGAGAAGAAGTTCGCGGTTCCCTACAAGCCCCTGCTGGATGCTGGCGTGAACTTCTATGCTTCGCTTGGGAACCATGACGATCCCCGGCTGGAAGCGCTCTATAAGCCCTTCAACATGAATGGCGAGCGCTATTACACCTTCAAGAAAGGCCATGTGCAGTTCTTCGCGCTTGACAGCACGTACATGGACGCACGCCAACTTAGTTGGCTGGAGCAAAATCTGAAGGCATCCGATGCAACATGGAAGATTTGTTTCTTTCATCATCCTTTGTACAACAGTGGCAAGATGCACGGCCCTGATTTGGACCTGCGGAACCAACTCTCTCCCTTGATTAAGCGTTATGCAGTGAATGTTGTTTTTTCCGGCCACGAGCACGCGTATGAACGGCTCAAGCCGGTGGACAACACGTATTACTTCATCCAGGGCGATTCCGGGAAATTGGAGCGCCATGACTTCCATTCCTCGGATCAGATGGCCAAGAGTTTTGACCGAGACAGGACTTTTATGCTGGTAGAGATTGAAGGTGAGAACCTCTGTTTTCAAACCATCTCGCGGGTCGGAGAGACAGTAGATGCCGGTGAGCTTCCTCGGGCAGCACCCTCGGTTAAAGCGGTCGCAAAGCAATAAAACCTCGAATTCCACAGGATTCACACCAAGGCTTCTACTTTCGCGTCAGAACCAGCAGGTTTCCGCTTTCCGCGCCTTCCGCGACAATTTAAAATCTATTTACGCGAATGTCTCAGTTTGTGCACCTGCATCTCCACACCGATTACTCCATGCTCGACGGCGCTTGTGACGTCGAAAAGTTGTGCCGTCGTGTAAAAGAACTGGGCATGCCGGCCGTAGCGATGACGGACCACGGCAACATCTTTGGCGCAGTTCATTTCGTGAATGCTGCCAAAGCAGCCGGTGTCAAGCCAATCATTGGCTGCGAGCTTTACGTTTGCAAGAAAGACGACCACCGCATCGAGCGCACTCCGCCGGATGGCGACACGTACAATCACCTTCTTGTCTTAGCCGAGAACGAGGAAGGTTATCGAAATCTTGTCAAAATTACCTCTGAAGCATCACTTCATGGTTTCTATTACAAGCCACGGGTGAGCAAGCAATTTCTAGCGGAGCATGCCAAGGGACTCATCGCTCTTTCCGGATGCCTGAAAGGCGAAGTCGCCGAATTCCTTACGGAAGAAAAATACGACGCTGCGCGGACAGCCGCCGCAACCTACGCTGATATTTTCGGCAAAGAGAATTTCTTCCTCGAAATTCAGGACCAGGGACTGGAGATGGAGCACCGCATCCATCCAGGCCTGTTCCGCCTGGAGAAGGACCTCGGCTTGCCGATGGTGGCCACAAACGACAGCCATTATCTCTGTGAAGATGACGCCCATGCCCAGGACGTGATGGTCTGCATTCAGACCGGCAAGAGCATTCAGGACCCGAACCGGATGAAGTTCCAGGGCACCGGGTTCTACGTCAAAAACCACGAGGAGATGTATCGGGTCTTTAAGGATGCACCGGATGTCCTCAAGCGCACGCTGGCAATCGCCGAACGCTGCCACGTGCAACTCGCCAAAGTCAGCAATCCGTTTCCGCATTTCGATGTTCCTGCCGGTTACACGCTCGACAGCTACTTCGAGCACGTTGCCCGCGAAGGATTTGCGCGCAGACTTCAGGGAATCCAGGCGGCACTCGCAGCCGGCAAGCTGAAGCATGGCATCGGAGAATACGAACAGCGGCTGGCGCGTGAAATCAGCATCATCCAGCAGATGAAGTTCTCCGGCTATTTCCTGATTGTGTGGGACTTCGTTCGTTATGCCCGCGAACACAATATCCCGGTTGGTCCCGGTCGCGGATCGGCCGCAGGATCGCTGGTTTCCTACTCCCTTGGCATCACCGATCTTGATCCGCTGCAGTACGAGCTCTTCTTCGAGCGTTTCCTGAATCCGGAGCGCGTTTCCATGCCTGATATCGACATGGACTTCTGCATGAACCGGCGCGGCGAGGTCATTGAGTACGTAACGCGCAAGTATGGCCGGGAGAATGTCGCGCAGATCATCACGTTCGGAACCATGGCGGCAAAGGCGGCGATAAAAGATGTTGGCCGCGCTATGGACATTCCGTACGCCGATGTCGATCGCGTCGCCAAGATGGTGCCGACGACGCTGAACATCAAACTGGAAACCGCACTGAAGGAATCTCCTGCTCTCCAGCAGGCGTACGAGAGCGATGCCCAGATCAGGCAACTGCTGGACACGGCGAAAAAGTTAGAGGGGCTGGTGCGTAACGCAGGCATGCACGCAGCCGGCGTGGTAATTTCGCCTCGGCCGCTGGACGAATTAGTTCCCTTATTCAAGACCAAAAACGACGAAATCGTCACCGCCTTCGACATGGTCGCCATCGAGAAGATGGGCCTGCTCAAAATGGATTTTCTGGGCCTGACCACACTGACGATCCTCGACGACGCCCTCAAGTTGATTAAACAGACTCGCAGCGAGCAGATCGAACTGGAAGCCATCACCCTGCACGACCAGACGACCTACGAAAAGGTATTCCACAGTGGACTGACTTCCGGTGTCTTCCAGTTTGAATCGCATGGCATGCGCGATGTGTTGCGGCGCTACAAGCCAAACTCCATCGAAGACCTCACCGCACTGAACGCCCTCTACCGCCCCGGCCCGATCCAGGGCGGCATGATCGACGACTTTATCGACCGTAAGCACGGGCGCAAGAAGATTGAATACGAGCTGCCGGAACTTAAAGAAATCCTTGAAGAGACCCTCGGCGTCATCGTCTATCAGGAACAGGTGATGCAGATCGCCAACCGGCTCGCTGGATATTCTCTTGGCGAAGCCGACCTGCTCCGCCGCGCAATGGGCAAAAAGATTGCCGAGGAGATGGCGGCCCAGCGCGAACGCTTTGTAACCGGCGCTGTTCAACGCAATTTCCCGCAGAAAAAAATCGAGAAGATTTTTGACCTGATGGCCCAGTTTGCAGGTTACGGGTTCAACAAATCGCATTCAGCGGCCTACGCGCTGCTTGCTTATCACACGGCATATCTGAAGACTCACTACCCCGTTGAATTTATGGCCGCGCTGCTAACCTCGGTCACGGGAAACACTGATGACGTCGTGAAATACATCAATGAATGCCGCGAAATGGGAATTGCGGTTGAACCACCGGATATCAACGTCAGCGACGCGAACTTTACTCCGCACGGTAGCGCCATACGCTTTGGGCTGGCCGCGGTGAAGAACGTTGGGCACAACGCCATTGAATCGATCGTGGCGGCAAGAAAGGATTTGGCGGGCGAGGGCGCCCGTCCCACACAGGACGGCAAGTTCAAATCGATTTACGAGTTCTGCGAAAAGGTTGACCTGAGGCTTCTCAATAAGCGGGTGCTCGAGTCCTTGATTAAGAGCGGGGCGATGGATCCTCTCGGCCGTCGCGCCCAGCTTATGGCAGTACTCGACAAAGCTATCGAGCATGCACAAAAGACGCAGCGCGACGCCGAATCCGGTCAGCACGGCCTATTTGGCGTTTTCCAGGAGGAAGAAGCTCAGGCGCACGAGGACAAGTTGCCGGACACGCCTGACTGGGACGAGCACACTCGCCTGGCCAATGAAAAAGAAATTCTCGGCTTCTTCATCACTGGACATCCACTCGAAAAGTACCGTGACAAGCTTGAAGACCTGCGTGCGCTCTCAACTGCCGAACTCACGGCGATGAAAGCTTCCACTGGCAAGGATGAGAATCTGACGACTGCCGGAATGATCACCAACTTGCGTGTCTTGAAATCCAAGAGAGGCGAGTTCTACGCCCAAGCTTCGCTCGAAGATCTTTCAGGATCGATTGATATGCTGGTCTTCCCCGAGGCTTACCGCAAGCTGCAGGAAAAATTGAAAGCTCTGGTTGAAATTCCGGTTCTCATTCGCGGTGGTGTCCGCATTGAAGAGGGCGCGAATCCCAAGCTCACGGTGAACGACATCAATTCACTCGAGGAAGTGAAAGTGCCGCTTCCCCGCGAACTGCGCATTCGCATTCCCCTGGAAAAGGCTTCGCAATCCACAGTAGATGAGCTGTATCTCCTTTTTTCTCAACGAAAAGGCGAGGCACGAGTATTATTCGATGTGGAACGGGACGGCGATTTCATGGTGGTAATGGAGGCGCAAGGCTATAATGTCCTGCCAGACCGTGCCTTCATCGGGCGCGTCGAAGAACTCTGTGGACGTGGTGCCGTCAGAGTCATTGTTTAACTTCAACCGAATCTCCAACGGGAGCGCCTCATCGCTACGGCGAAATTTCATTTGATGAACACGGCCGATATCACCGCGGTGCTCACGGGCGCGCAACTCCTGGTTTCAATGGTCGAAACTCGTCGAGCAGCTCGCAACGGCGATGGACTGGACCCGGCCGCGACCGACGAACTGGAAAAGATCGAGCAACAACTCGGGAAGCTCGAGGCCCTCGACGGCCAAAGCGACGAGATCCGTAAGGAAATCGACGATCTCCGCGAGCGGGTCGCGCATCTCCGCAAAGAAATTTCTCACCACGAAGCCTGGATTAAGACCGAGCTCGCCCGGCACCCTCAGCGGCCCTACTTCCTGGACTACGTAGAAAAGATCTTTACTGACTTCAGCGAAATTCACGGCGACCGGCGCTTTGCGGATGACCCGGCAATGGTCTGCGGAATGGCCCGCTTTCACGGGGAGGAAGTGCTGCTGGTCGGAACGCAAAAAGGGCGCGACACGAAACAGAAGGTGTTCAGGAACTTTGGACTTCCGAATCCTGAGGGTTATCGCAAGTCCTTGCGCGCCATGCGGATCGCAGAAAAATTCTCTCGCCCAATTTTTACCTTTGTAGATGTGACTGGCGCGAACCCAGGACTCGGAGCGGAAGAGCGAGGCCAGGCCGAAGCCATTGCCTTGAACCTGCGCGAAATGGCGCGCCTGAGAGTCCCCATTATCACAATCATTACGGGTGAAGGCGGAAGCGGCGGTGCATTAGCGATTGCCGTATCTGATCGCGTGCTGATGATGGAGAACGCCGTTTATTCCGTGATTTCGCCCGAAGGTTGCGCGTCGATTATGTGGCGAGACGCCAGCAAGAAAGAACTCGCAGCCGAAGCCTTGAGGATCACAGCGTCTGACTTGAAAGAGTTGGGCTGCGTTGATGCCATTGTCGCCGAACCGGCGGGCGGCGCGCACACCGACCACGACGCGACAGCGAAGCTTGTGGATGAAGCTTTGCTGCGAAATCTGGAGGAGCTAAAGAAAGTTCCCACCCAAGAGCTGGTCACCTCGCGTTATGACAAGTTCCGGATGATGGCGCAGTTCTTCACGGAAGCGTGATTCCCCCTAGCCAATAATGCTGTCATTCCGAACCGCTTCAGCGGTGAGGAACCTGCTTTTCGTATGTCATAGCAACGCTTGCCCAATCTGCAGCGAGACTCTCCTAAGATTGATGTAGTCGGTATCCCGAAGCTTCCCGACGCCTGCTTACATCAAATTACCTGCCGTATAATTTACGTAGTCCCGCCCGAACTGCAGATTCTCGCCGCTAAGGCAGTTCGGAATGACAAGAAGTCACTGATCGGGATAACTTATTGCACAACCGATTGTGCAAACATGGCAGGAAGGATTCCCTAGTTAATGGCTACAACTGATGTCGGGCTGCACGATGCCGCCAGGCACAACCAGCCGGTGCCCGTTGTAAATGACATGAGCATTCAGGTCGCCACTGCAAACGGCAGCGGCTCGCAAAGCTCCAATACTGTTCTTCTGCGAAGCATTTTCCAGATGGGCATCCCGGTTTCAGGTAAGAATCTGTTTCCCTCAAACATCGCCGGGCTTCCGACCTGGTACACCATTCGAGCCAACAAAGATGCCTATGTCGCGCGAAAAAAGGAAATTGATTTCCTCGTGGCGATGAACCCCGAAACCGCCGTTGAGGACGTGAAGTCTGTCCCTCCCGGCGCTTCGGTCCTATACGACGAACCGCTCAACCTGAGTTCTTTGCGCGGCGATCTGACCTTCTATTCCGTTCCTTTCGACAAGCTGGTGGCGCCTGTCTGTCCGGAGGCCAAGCTTCGTAAGCTGGTCAAGAACATGATTTACGTCGGTGTCCTAGCCAAACTGCTCGACATCGAGATGGGCGAAGTCGAAAAGGCCCTCCGCAAACAGTTCGCGAAGAAAGTGAAAGCTGCAAACCTGAACCTTGCCGCAGCACAGGCGGGATACGACTATGCGGCTGCAAGTCTGGCCAAACGAGACCCGTTTCGCCTGCAGCGCATGGATAAGAATCTCGGGAAAATCATCATCGATGGCAATACGGCTTCCGCCCTCGGGTGCGTTTTCGCCGGATGCACGGTGTTGAGCTGGTATCCGATCACTCCATCGTCATCTCTCGCGGAGAACATGATTGAGTTCTTCAGACGTTTCCGCATTAGCCCCGATGGTAAAGCGACCTTCGCTGTCGTACAGGCAGAAGATGAACTGGCCGCGGTCGGCATGGTAATCGGCGCAGGCTGGGCAGGCGCTCGTGCTATGACAACGACGTCAGGGCCTGGAATCTCGTTGATGTCGGAATTCGCAGGACTCTCGTATTACGCAGAAATCCCGGGCGTGATCTGGGACATCCAACGCGTAGGCCCTTCGACAGGCCTTCCTACACGGACTTCGCAAGGCGATATTCTTTCGACGGCGTTCCTGTCGCATGGCGACACCAAGCACATCATGCTCTTCCCTTCTTCGCCGCACGAGTGCTTCGAAATGGCGACTGACGCGTTTAATTTAGCGGAAAAGTATCAGACGCTGGTTTTTGTAATGTCGGATCTCGATCTTGGCATGAACAACTGGATGTCCGATCCATTCCCTTATCCTGAGAAGCCGATTGAGCGCGGGAAGGTTTTGAGCGCAGACGATCTCAAAAAGCTCGGCAGCTTTGGCCGTTACAAAGATGTGGACGGCGACGCAATCCCGTACCGCACGCTTCCGGGAACCGACCATCCTGCAGCAGCATACTTCACACGCGGTAGCGGTCACAATGAACGCGCTCTCTACAGCGAAAAGCCGGAAGATTACGAGAAAAACATGGACCGGCTGAGGCGCAAATTTGAGCACGCGCGGTCGTCAGTTCCTGGCCCTGTGGTTACGAAATCGCCAAACGCAGAAATTGGAATTATCGCCTTCGGCAGTTCGCATTGGGCGATCACGGAATCGCAAGATCAACTGCGTGACGAGCACAAAATCGCGACGGACTACTTGCGTATCCGCGCGTATCCATTCGCACCCGAGATTGCCGATTTCATACGTTCACACCAGCGCGTGTATGTTGTCGAGCAAAACCGGGATGCTCAGATGTTCAGCCTGATCAAGCTCGACGTTGATGCTGAGCTCGCGCTCAAGCTGCGAAGCGTGGCGCGCCTCGACGGACTGCCGATCGATGCGCGCTCGATCACAGACGAAATTGCTGCCATGGAGGAGAGGTAATGGCGACCGCGCCGGTTGCACCGAAGACAAATAGATTGGGACTTGCCATGCTCGATTACCGCGGCGGCAAGACTACTTTGTGCGCCGGATGCGGCCACAACGCAATCTCTGAGCGGATTATCGATGCCCTGTACGAGATGGGCGTAAAACCGGAGCGCGTGGCGAAGCTGAGCGGTATCGGTTGCTCTTCGAAAAGCCCGGCGTACTTTCTGGGCCGTGCACATAGCTTCAATGCCGTACACGGACGCATGCCTTCGGTAGCGACCGGAGCAGTCCTCGCGAACAGCGGCCTTATGGCTCTGGGCGTCAGCGGTGACGGCGACACGGCTTCCATTGGCATTGGCCAATTCATTCATCTCATGCGGCGGAATCTGCCGATCATCTACATCATCGAGGACAACGGCGTTTATGGCCTGACCAAGGGCCAATTTTCCGCCACCGCTGATCGTGGATCGAAATTAAAAACAGGTGTCATCAACGATCTTCCACCGATCGACACTTGCGAGCTGGCAATTTCTCTTGGCGCGACTTTCGTCGGTCGTTCATTCTCCGGCGACAAGCGGCAACTACACGCGATGCTGAAAGCTGCGATCGCTCATCGCGGCACCGTAATGCTTGATGTGGTCTCGCCCTGCGTTACATTCAACGACCATGAAGGCTCAACCAAGTCTTACAAGTACATGAAGGACCATGACGAGCCATTGCAGGAATTGAACTTTATTCCTTTCTTCGAGGATATTTCTGTCGAATATGACCCCGGCAGCACGGTCGAGGTCACAATGCACGACGGTTCGCGGCTGCGATTGCGCAAGTTGGAAGAAGATTACGATCCCACAAACAAGATTCGGGCGATTAGCCGGTTGCACCAAGCCAAAGAAGAAGGGACGATGCTGACCGGTGTGCTCTATGTGAACACGCAAACGCCGACGTTCCTGGACATGTTGAACCTTACGGATCAGCCTCTTGCTGCGCTGCCTCCATCCATCGTCCGGCCGGCGCCCGAAGTGCTGGAACAGGTCATGGAAGAGCTGCGGTAGAACTGCAAATCGCTTCTTTACAACACTGTCATTCCGAATCCCGGCTCGCCGGGATGAGGAACCTGCTTTTCCTCCCCCAGACCGGCCAGCCAGACCGGCCAGTTTGATACGCTTGTTCTTCACCAATAGAACAAGAATCCGTGCGAAAACTGCTCCTCATAATTTTCGGTTTGCCAATTCTGGCCGGTCTCGGCTGGTGGTATTTCCATGAGCGCGAGCTTTCAAACCTCGATCCCGGTTACCGCGAATACGCTTACATTGCCAACGGAAGAAGCAACACGGTTTCGGTGATTGATCTCCGCACCTTCCGGCTCGAGAGGACTCTGCACGTTGGAAGCGCCCCTACCGGACTGGCGGCGAATAGCAAGAAAAACGAAATTTATGTAGTCAACAGCGGTTCAGCAAATGTCAGCGTCATCGACGCGGAGAGAAATGATGTTGTGGCCACAATTGGCGTGCACGGTGCGCCCTACTTCATCGACATCTCTCCCGATGGCAAGCGCGGATACGTCGCGAACTCTGGCTCTGACAATGTCTCAGTGATTGACGTCGATGCCCGCAGGGTATTGGCGACCATTCCTGTTGGAAGCCGGCCCGGGTTGGCCCGCATTTCTCCGGACGGTAACACCGTCGTGGTTAGTAACCGTGAAAACGATTCGATTTCCGTAATCGATGCACGCAAGCTTCTGTTCAGAAGCACGATTCCAATTTGCCACCAACCAACCGACATTGCGATTCTTCCCGACAGCAGCAAGGCATTTGTTGCGTGCTCCGGTTCCGCCCAGGTCGCGTCCATCGACTTGAAAACTGACAAACTGCTGGCGTTACTTGATGTGGGTAAAACGCCCGTGAGTCTGGCGCTCAAGCCAGATGGCGGCGAGCTGATGGTGTGCAACTTCGATTCGGACAACGTCTCGATTATTGAGACGACGACAGACGAGGTCAGCGGGAGTTATCTCATCGGGACGCACCCTTCGCGAGCCATAGTCTCGTCGGACAATTCGCGGCTTTACGTGAGCAATTTTGGATCGAGTTCGATCGCGGTCTATGACATCGACATGGGAAAGGTAATCGCCTCTCTACCCGTAGGAAGCGCACCCGACGCACTGGCGCTTTCTCAAAGTCAGAATTATCTGCTGGTGCTTGACTCGCAATCAGGCGATGTGACAGTCATTCAAAAGCGCAAGCCGCGAAAACTCGAGCCGGGGGAGTACGGTTTATTGACGATGATTCCGGCGGGCGTGCAACCGAACAACGTCGTTGTGAAGTCGTTCATGTTGCACGCCCCGCAGTAGATCAATGGCATGAACCCAGAAACCCATGAGTGTTGTCCGCCATACCCGCGATCAACCCGCTCGGCGAAATTGCCCCCATGATTGCTCCTGAGTAACCGGGCACCACAACATCTTTGAAAGTGCCGTCTTCATAGAGAAAAGCGTGGGCTTCTCCCTGTCCGGCAATCACGCCCTTGTTGCTGATGCCCGTCAACTCTGTTGATTCCGGCGCTTTGGGATACTGCACCTTCGCCCATTCTCCGTTGTGATAGATGAACCCGTATGCGGCGGAGCCGCTAAAGAAAAACGTGCCCACAATCGTTCCACTGTCATTACTTCCATCCGCAATTGTGCCCGCGGCTCCTGGAAAGTTCAAATGAATCGTCTTGCCGTCGCTGTAACGCTTGTAAGCGTGCCAGTTCCCATTGTTATCAAGGTAAGAACCTATTACGCTGTTGTACTTATTGATGCCGTCTGGCCTGCCACGATACGGAGGCGGAATCGGAGTGACCGCCGAGCCAGTCAACTGGACCGGGTGGACTTTGTTCGACGAGTCCAAATACCACCCCACAGTCGTACCGCTATTATTGCGGTCCCCGAATCCACTCTGCACTGCACCCGAAGGAATCCAGTAAGTGGTGCCTCCACCTGCGTAGTGAACGAACGCAGTGAACTGAGGCGAAGCACCGCTGCCGAAATTAGTCTGCCCAACCACGGTTCCGTAGTCATTCACACCGTGGACAAAGATCTGCGGATTTGATGGCAAAGTAAAAATAGTAAATGAGCAGGAAGCCTTGCTCTGAGCTTGTGCAACGGATACTGCGATGGCAAACACAGCCGCTACACACACTACTGGGCGAAAAGCACGTTCAACCGACATTGAATTTCTCCTGGTGCTCCGGAATGGAACTTGCGGCAAATCTCGGCGCTAGGATGTTTTCGAAATTCCGCAGGGTTGCAGCCCTTAAACACCTAGTACAGAAAAGAGAGGAGTATTCCTAAGAGGCTTCGCAAAGAATTAGAAATCCCGGCCGGTAAGTCTCAGATAATGTCTACGCGTTTGCGCCGCAGCACTTCTTGTACTTCTTGCCGGAGCCGCAAGGGCAAGGATCGTTGCGGCCGATTTTTGCGCTGCTGCGCACCACCTGCTGGACCGGCTGACGCTCACCGGCGCCCGCCATGCGCGCCTGTTCGAGCTCGCGGCGTTTGCGGCGTTGGAAGGCTTCTTCGAGGTCGTCGACTGATGTAGACACTGAACGCGGAGGCCGATGTCCATTGCCATCACCGCCGCGAGTTAAAGGCGTGGTGGCCTGCTCGGGAGGCCGCTGGTCACCACCTGATGGTCCTTCGCGCGTGATGATCTGCATCAGGTATAGATACCGGACCGTATCCTCTTGGAAGCGCTGCATCATGGCTTCGAACATGTCGAAGGATTCGCGCTTGTACTCAACCAATGGATCTTTCTGCCCATAACCTCGCAGACCAATTCCCTCTTTCAGGTGGTCCATGTTGAGCAGATGATCTTTCCACTGCTGGTCGAGCACGCTCAACATGATCATGCGTTCGTGATAACGCATTGCGTCGGCGCCAATGAGCTTCTCTTTCGCTTCGTATCGCTCGCTCAGCTTTTCGAAAATCGTGTCGCCCAGTTCCTGGCGATTCAGTGTTTCAGGCTTAATGCCTTCCGCAAGAATGTCTACGCCAAAGCGGGTGAAGATTGCGTCCTTAAGACCCTTGATATCCCAGTCTCCTGGGTGGACCTTCACCGCTGCATATTTGTCCAGCAGCTCGCTCAAGATTCCAGCAACGTAGTCTTCGAGAATCAGATCCTTCTGATCGACGCCCTCAAGCAACTGACGGCGTAGGCCATATACCGCCTCGCGCTGCTTGTTCATCACGTCGTCATACTCGAGCAAGTGTTTGCGGGACTCGAAATGTTGCGCCTCGACCGCTTCTTGCGCTTTTTCAATGCGGCGGCTGATGAGCTTCGACTCGATGGGCACTCCCTCTTCCATCCCAAGCCGCTCAAGAAGCTTTGAGACCCACTCCTTGGCGAAGATGCGCATCAGGTCATCTTCGAGTGAAAGATAGAAGCGCGAAGCACCGGGATCGCCCTGGCGGCCCGCGCGTCCGCGAAGCTGATTGTCAATGCGTCGTGCTTCGTGACGCTCAGTGCCAAGAATGAACAGCCCACCCAGATTGATTACTTCGTCGTGCTCTTTGTCAGTCTGTTGTTTGTAGCGCGCGAAAGCTTCGTTCCATTGATCCGTGGGAACCACGTACTCATTGCCTGCGTAATACCAGACAGTGCTCTTCGAATCATCGACGTTGACTTCCTGAATTTTGCCCTGGGCTGCGCGCAGGGGTTGCGCTAAGCCCTTCTTCACGCACTCCTGCTTTGCCATGAACTCGGCGTTGCCGCCGAGCAAAATGTCAGTTCCGCGGCCGGCCATGTTGGTCGCGATCGTGACCATACCCTTACGCCCGGCCTGAGCAACAATTTCCGCTTCCTTTTCGTGGTACTTGGCATTTAGGACGACGTGCTTGATTCCCTTTTTCTTCAGCAGGTCCGAAAGCCGCTCGGATTTTTCGATCGAGGTTGTCCCGACCAGAACGGGTTGTCCACCCGCATTGAGCTTCTGAATATCGTCAGCAGACGCAAAATACTTCTCTTTTTCCGTGCGATAAACTAGGTCCGGGTTCTCGATGCGCAGCAACGGCTTGTTAGTCGGAATCACGACAACATCGAGCTTGTAGATGTTCCCGAATTCCGCCGCTTCGGTTTCTGCCGTTCCCGTCATGCCAGCTAGTTTCTTGTACATGCGGAAGTAATTCTGGAAAGTAATGGTTGCGAGCGTCTGGTTCTCGCGCTCGATTTTTACGCCTTCTTTGGCTTCGACCGCCTGGTGCAAGCCATCGGACCAGCGGCGGCCCGGCATCAATCGTCCAGTGAACTCGTCCACGATGATGACCTCACCGTCTTTCACCACGTATTCGACGTCGCGGTGATAGAGTGCGTGTGCCTTAATTGCGGTTTCAACGTGGTGCTTCAGGTCCCAGTTTTCCGGGTCGGCGATATTGCCGATACCGAGCAGGCCCTCAACCTTTTCCCATCCTCGGTCCGTCACCGTGATATTGCGGTGCTTTTCGTCAACCGCGTAGTCGCCGGTCAGGATTGCTCTCTGCGGATCATCTCCGGACTCGGCGAACTCTCTTCGCAGATCATCTTCCTGGTCGGCGGGAATCTCTCCGGCATCCAGAGCTTTGCGTAGCTCATTCGGTGTGAGTTCTTCTCCCCTTGCAAGCTTCGGAACGATTCGATCAGCGCGCGCGTACTTGTCTGTTGATTCTTCACTTGCGCCAGAAATGATGAGCGGCGTGCGGGCTTCGTCGATCAGGATCGAGTCCACTTCGTCCACGATGGCGAAATTGTGCGGCCGCTGCACGCAATCCTTGAGGTCAAACTTCATGTTGTCGCGCAGGTAGTCGAAGCCGAATTCGTTGTTCGTGCCGTAAGTCACGTCTGCGGCGTAAGCATCGCGGCGTTGCTGGTCATCGAGATCGTGAACGATCACGCCGACGGTTAATCCGAGAAAGCGGTAAAGCTGTCCCATCCATTCCGAGTCGCGCTTGGCGAGGTAATCGTTGACTGTGACGACGTGCGCGCCACGTCCGCTGAGCGCGTTGAGATAAACCGGAAGAGTTGCTACCAGCGTCTTACCTTCGCCTGTTTTCATTTCGGCGATCTTGCCCTGGTGCAATACCATGCCACCAATCAATTGGACGTCGAAATGCCGCATGTTCAGCACGCGGCGCCCAGCCTCGCGAACGACGGCGAATGCTTCTTCCAGGATTTCGTCCAGAACTTCGTTCGTGGTATCCAGGCGTTCCTTGTCGAGCTCTTTCAGGCGATCGGGGTCGGCGTCCGGCTCATCGGGAATGCGGGCAAGGCGGTCCTGGATTCGTTTTCGGAACTCGTCGGTTTTGGCGCGGAGTTGCTCGTCCGAGAGCTTCTGCATCTCGGGTTCGAGCGCACCAATAGCCGCCACACGAGGCCGCATACGCTTAACTTCGCGCTCGTTTTTCGTGCCGAAAACCCTGCCCAACAGCTTATTGATCAAATCTGAAATCCTCTGGAAAGCACACACCCGCTCATGGTAGAGCCTACCATATTAGATGCTGAGCTCCAGGGTTTGACGCAGAGACTGCGACGCCGCGGCTATTCGCCAAACATCGGCACCTGCTGGAGGTCTGCAGGCCCTCGCCGCGTACGCTTCGTCGCGCCAATGACTGCGAGCACGGTAAGCGATTCGAGAGCTCCTCGTGGAACAAACATTCTTTGTACATTTGAGCGCAGATCAGGGGGGTTGATCAGAAAACCTTCGGCGGTTGTGAGGCTAAGATCGTTCGGCATGAGCCCTTCGAGTAGTTCTCCATCTTTGAACTTAATGCGCACCCACAATCCCTCGGCGCGTGGTCGGGTGGTGAAAGTCTTGCGAGTCAGCGCATCCGATTCGCCGAAGTCCCGAACGAAGAACACGCATTTTATGTCCCGGACATCAATCGCGACCACGTTGCCCGTGGTATTCAGTATCTCCACTTTGCCGTCGTGCACAAAGTGGACCGGCGCAACGTAGCCGTTGACCGTGTCGCGGTCAAGCTTTCTAACGATGACCTTCTTGTGGGTGGAAGGCATGGAGGAATTGAATCATTCAGTCATTCAGGCATCGAATCATTGGAAGCGTCGCCGGTCATTGGTCATTGGTCGGTCGTTGGCAACCGGCCACAGGTTTCCGTTCAGGGACTTCAATGCCCCAATGATTGAATGACTCAATGATTCAATCCCCTCCATCGTCTCATTTCTGAATCAAAAACATCAGGTATCTCGCTTCATAGTAGCCAAAACAATAACGTTGTGTTATTTTTTGTAGTTCAATTGGCCTGTCTAGATGAAACTAACCTTCGCATTTTTAATAACTTACAATCTGTTTTCCACATTTCCACAGGCCGGAATACGGGAATGTGCAGGGCTTCAGACGGGCTGTTCGGTTTCTCTCCAGGGAGCTTGTTGGTCGTAAAAGAGTAGCTCGCGACCGCCAATGGCTGACTACATATACACAATGGAGTTGCGGCTGACGCCGAATCAACAGAAGGGCGTCACGCTGGTGCAGGACGTTTCGCGCAATGCCGGCATGAACGTCTATCTCACCGGCGGAGCGGTTCGCGACATCATCAGCGGGTTTCCTATTCGCGATCTGGACTTCACCGTCCAAGGCAATCCTCTAAAGCTCCAAAAAGAATTTGAGCGCGCCGGATCGGTGATCGGCGGCGCGGATGACGACTCAAAGGTGCTCTACCTGACTCTGCCCGGCGGGGTGCGCGCGGAAATCAGCAGTTCCCGTACCGAGAAATACGAGAAAACCGGCAAACCACCGGTGATTGCTCCGGCCACGATCATTGAGGACCTTCGCCGGCGCGATTTCACCGTCAACGCGATGGCTCTTTCGCTGAACCCGGGTTCGCGCGGTTTGCTGATGGATCCGTTCAATGGGGCGGCGGATATCGAAGCCAAACTCGTCCGGGTTCTTCATAACTATGCTTTTGTCGAAGATCCATCGCGCTTGATTCGTGCCTCGCGTTTCTCCGCGCGCTTTCATTGGCCAATGGAGGAGCGCACGCAGGCACGTTATGACTCGGCAAAAGAAAACAATTACATCGAGTACATTACGAACCGCGCGATTGGCTACGAGATCGAGCAACTGGCCTATGAAGATGACCCGCTGAATGTGGTTCGCGTGCTCGAAAAAGAAGGCTGGCTCAAGGTGCTGAGCCCGCACTGGACGTCGGCAAAAGTTCAAACCGACAGCCTCGCGGAATTAATGAAAACCCGCCAGCAGATGAACGAGCTCGGCTATGCGCCGGATCCCGCGGCGGCGGTCTTATACTTCCTGACGGACAAGCTGAGCGACAAGGAAGTCGCGGATATTCGCAAACTGATCCCGCGCAAAGACCTGGTCGAGGCTTGGCGCGACATTACGGATCACGCGAAAGAGCTGGCAAAACGCCTGACCGGAAAAGAGGCCGCGACACCGTCACGGACATGGAAGTTGCTATCAAATGCTCGGCCAGAAATGGTGCTGTTCCTTGCGATAACCTCGCGGCAGCAAGCCGTCGCACAAAAGATCAAGAACTTTTTCACCAAGTGGCGCGAGGTGCAGCAGAAAATCCCGCTGCCTGAAATGACAGAGTTGCTGATTACGCCGCAGCTCCCGGAATACCCGAAGATCGCCGAAGAAGTTTTCATGTTGCTGCTGGATGGCAAGCTGCGCACGCGTACGGAACGACTGAACTTCCTGAAGCCCCTGGCACCGCCTCCTCCGCCTCCGCCACCTCCTCCGCGGCGCGGTAGAGGGAAAGCGGCAGCAGCAACAGCCGCCTCGGCACCGGCGGCTCAAACAACTGCAAAGAAGAAAGGCAAAGGGCAGCCTACGCCGGTTGCAGCAGCCCCGCCCGCTACTCCGAAGACTCCGGAAAAAGCGAAAACTGCGCCTCCGACCAAATCTCCTGCTAAGCCGGTGTCAAAACCGGCCGCCGCTCCGAAACCGGCGAAAGCGAAACCGCAGCTTGCAAAGAAAGCCACGACGAAACCAAAAACAAAGCCGAAGGCAAAGAAGCGGTAGCTCTACATTTTCGAATTGAGATCAAGGCCGAAGCTTGGGTGCTGGTAGGTACCGGTTATCTTCACCGGGACTATCTTTTCATTGTGAGTCTTTTTGAAAAATGGGCCAATCACTTTGGCGAAGAGAGCCTTAATTCCGGAGGTGGTTTTGGTGAGGCTTGCTTTGGTTTCAAGCTTTCCATGCATATCGACTCGTTGGTTGAGCAGATTGTAAATTCCGCGTAGCTGCGCAGAAGCTTCCTGGTCCTGCACCGCCAATTGCCAAATATGCGCTACTCCTTGCTCTAGAGTCACCTGTCCTTGCAAGTCCACCGATGCATCCATAGATGGTTGCTTTTGTCCTGGTTCTTCGGAGATTTTCTGAACTCGAGTTTGAGTTCGTTCATTGCTGAAGCGGGCGTCGCTGATTTGAAATTGACTCTTGAGTTCGATCCGTTTCAGAAAGCGCTCCTTGCCGGACGGAATCTGCACATGCATCTGGAATGTAGCTGTCCCGGTAAGTGGCGCGGTCGCACTATGAATGAACGGATAAAATGTGTCTTCAATGCGCCCTCGCGAACAAGTCAGGTCCACGATTGCCCTGCGCTTGCTGTCGCGCCCGCTTGCAATGCTGCCATGCGCATCAATCACGTCGCGTCCATAGATCGCATGCACTCGTTGCAGATCAATCTCGCCGTTGATGGCATTTACAGCCGCGTTGAACTGAGTTCGTAGCGGCATCTTGTGATGCGTGCTGGTGACCTCGAAATCGGGAGTGTTGGTCGATCCCTGGACGTGGATGTTCCTGAATGTCCCGCCGAAGTTTCCCATGGACCACAACGTGCCGGCAATTGAATGAAATACCGCGAGCTGGCCATTCTCAAGCGAATACTTTCCGGAAACCGCCGTGCTCGACGCATCTGTGCCATTCCAGGGACCGAATTCGCCCGACGTGCGAACCGTACCTGCAGGCATCGGATTTTCGAATACGGCATAAAAGCTGGCTGGACCCGAGCTCCCGAGATTGTGCAACTCAAGCTTGCTAAAGACAAATCGCAATCGGTCGCCGCCCGTCTTCGCCGGGACTTCGAGCGTAGCGTCATCCGCAATGAAAGTACCGATCGTCGTCCGATCTTTGCGAGAACGAGTTCCCGCAAAGTCCGAACGCGACAAGATCACGTGCATACCCTCGGCTCGCAAATTTACGCGATGACTAAACAGGCCGCGCAAACTCGTCGTAATGACGAGCCGGTCCATGGCAATCAGTGGCGTGGCAGACCCACTTCGTTTGAATGAGACTCCCTTAGCCACGCATCCTGGTGGAAGGTATTTCTGGTGGAAGCTTTGGAAGTGCACCTCGGCTGAACTCGCCGCTGCAAGCCTGGAGCGCACAGAAGATTCAGTGAAAGGCCAAAATCGAAATACGAGAACAGCCGCCACGGCAATGGCCACGGCTATGGCGATGAGTATGATTGGCTTGGTTCGTCCACGGAAGCGCGCAAGTGCGAAGGCTGAGGGCATACTCTCTCCACGAACGATGCGTGCAGCGTGGACTTTTCAATTGGATTCCACGGTCTAGGAAGCGTTTGCCCATTCATAAAGACGCCTTCAGTGAAGCACCTCTCGACATGAAGAGCCATCTAACGTACGTCGGCCCACGCGGACCCATCGTGAGTCATTGGAAAGGTCGTACACCTTACCGCTTCCTGGCTTCTCTTTCGCGTGCCAGTACCATTTCGTCGAAGGCGTGAAGCAGAGTTTCGCGATGGGAGTAAGGGCCCGGCTTGTAGGCGCGAGATTGAATTCCCTGCTGCGAAAGTTCGCAAATTTTCCAGTCTTCCCGGTTCGTCAGGTCCCAGAATTCAATCGCGTCATTCGCCTGGAAATCCGGCTTCGCCATTTCATTCGGATGAAAGTGCCATTCCGCGACGATTTCGGTTCGGTCGACGGCCTTAGGCCAAAGTGTCGCGGTCATCATGTAATCGGGATGCAGGCTCAAGAGGAAATTGGGAAAGATCGAATAGTAAGCGACCTTGTGGCGTCCTTCGTCATCCAGGCCGGGAAGATAGTCACGGCGACGCTTGCCGTCCATGCTCATGGTTTCAGCACCATCACGGAATCCCATACTGCCGCCGATGTAAGTGGACTGCGGCGCTTCGTTGTCAGCGCCAAGGTAGTTCGTAAGCCGATTGAGCGCAGGATGCAGCACCGGACAGTGCAGGCATTCGTTGTAGTTCAGCATGATGAGCTTCCAGTTGGCTTTCACGTCGTACACAATGCGACGGTGCAAACGCAAATCCTGCATCCGCCAGGGCAGGAACTTGTCTGGAAGATCGGCCAATTGCTCTTCGAGCGGGGCAGATGCGTGATCCAGATTGATAAAGATGTGTCCGTCCCAGATGTCAGCTTGAACTTTGTTCAGAGAATACTCGTCACGGCAAAATCCGTCGCCGTCGTCCATGTGCGGGGCGCCAATTAATTTTCCGTCCAACCCATACGTCCAGCCGTGGTACCCGCATTGGATTCGGCCTGAAAAAGTCCCGGTAGCCTCGGTTACAAGTCGAGTACCGCGATGGCGGCAAACGTTGTAAAACGCTCGCACATTTTGATCACGATCGCGCGTAATGATGATGCTTTCACCGGCGACCTCGCGCAGGAAATACTCGCCCGGGTTTCCCACTTGCTCTGTGCGGCCAGCACACACCCATGACTCACAGTAGAAACGCTCCAACTCATCGCGAAAAACTTGGGGATCGGTGTAATAGCGCGCAGGCAGCGTCTTTGCGGAAAATTCCACTTGGGTGCCCATGTTCGTTTCCAGATTC
>DAIPJJ010000234.1:0-5692 GCA_036770325.1 Terriglobales bacterium | reverse complement strand
CTTCCCGATTGAGGGCACTTACAAGACGGTCTCGGAAATTTCGGAGCTATATGCACGATTCGGTCAGGCCGATCGCATCGGCATGCATGAGACCTACAACGGGCACCAGTTCTCCGACGAAAACCAGGAATTTGCGATCGAGTTTCTAGATCGATTTAATGGCATGCCGGTGAGGCATGAGTTGCCAGAAGTGGAGCAACTCGACGACAAAGCTTTGCAGTGTACTCGCAGCGGTCAGGTCATGCTGGAGTTCCCAAACGCCAGGTCGCTGATGGATGTAATTCGCGACTACTACGTGGAGCACAAGTCTGGTTCGGCGCCGACTTTGAAGCAGCTCTACTATTCAACTTCATATCCCGGTATCGACAAGTGGAGTGTCGCGCACTATGAGGGTGGTCTTCCGGCGACTCAACAAATTCAATGGGAATCACAGGGCAACACAGCTTTTTCTGGCTTCAGCATTGATCGGTATGTGCTGCATCACAGCCGCGATCTTGAATTGCCCCTTCTATACATTCACAAACTCGGTGCAGAGTCCCGCCGACTACTGATCTGGGAAGGCGAGCTTGGCAAAGTTACTGCGAATGATTGGCCGCTGGTCCAGAGATATTTAGACGACGGATACGACATCGTTTCTGTCGATCCCCGCGGTCTTGGTGAGACGCGCATGCCGTACAAGGCAGCATCGCCCGATGATCCTTCGCTCGGGCAGTTGGATTTCGACCGCGCCTATGTGAGCCCTATTTCCGGAGTGCTGTCCGACTACGTTTACAACTCGCTTCTAACCGGGCGGCCGTACTTTCTGCAGATGCTCGAAGATGTTGAAATCGCCAGGCAGTTCGTAAAATCCCATCTCAACGGTCAAGCTAGCTTCTCCATTGTCGGAGCGGGAAATGCAAGCACATTGGCCAGCGCAGTTTCTGAAATCCTTCCCGACGTAAAGCTGCTTCCTACAAATGACTCCTCTCCTCTGAAGTGGTCTGAGATCGTGGATCAAAAAACAGAACTCTGGCCCATCCAATATCTGTTGCCGGGCGGAGCGTACATCAAGTGATCAAACGTCCATCATGAACCCTCCGGCTGCCGGCTCTAGCTCGCGTTCTCCGATTCGCTCCCTGCGCTGGTGGATTGCTGCGACACTATTCGCATCCACCATCATTAATTATCTGGACCGGCAGACGCTCTCCTGGCTGGCGCCCTACCTCAAGCTTCAATACCACTGGACCAACACCGACTACGCATACATCGTGATCGCGTTCCGCGTGGCTTACACAATCGGCCAGACAGCATTCGGCCGGCTCATGGATCGCATGGGGACGCGCCGCGGCCTGACGTTCACCGTCCTGTGGTACTCAGTCGTTTCCATTCTGACGCCGCTGGCGAATGGCTTGTACAGTTTCGGACTGTTCCGCTTTCTGCTGGGCGCCGGAGAATCGGCAAACTGGCCCGCAGCAACCAAAGCTGTCTCCGAATGGTTTCCGAAGCAAGAGCGCGGCTTGGCTACGGCATTTTTCGACAGCGGGTCGTCAGTTGGGGGCGCGATTGCGCCTTATATAGTTCTCTCCATCTACTTTCGCTGGGGCTGGCGTCCAGCCGTAATTGTTCCCGGTGTGCTCGGCTTTCTCTGGATACTCCTTTGGCGAAAAATGTATCGTCCTCCGGAGACTCACCCTCGCATCTCGGAAGCTGAACGCCAGTTACTTGCGCAGGACAAACGTGACATCGAGCATGTCACCGGGCGCACGCTGCCCTGGTCTGATCTTCTGCGTTTGCCGCAAACCTGGGGCACGATCATCGCTCGCGCTTTTACGGATCCAGTGTGGTTTTTCGTTGCTGACTGGTTTCCTATTTATCTCGTGGCCAAAGGCATTGATCTGCGAAGCGGATTTCTCGCGGTCTGGGTCCCATTCATCGCCGCCGATCTCGGGAATTTTTTCGGCGGAACAGCTTCGGGATGGCTCATCAAGAGAGGTTGGACACTGGGCTGGGCACGCAAAGCGGTCACTATCTTTGGCGGCATCGGCGTCATGCTGCTGATTCCTACCATCTGGACCACCAACTTGTATGTGATCGTGACTCTCTTTGCGCTGGCTACCTTTTCCTACGCTTCCTTCAGCACCATAGCCAACGTGCTTCCGTCTGACCTCTACGAAAGCGGCTCGGTCGCCAGTGTCAGCGGGATCAGCGGCAGTGCGGCAGGTGTTGGCACAATCATCGCATTTTTTCTGATTGGAAGAGTCTCTGACTTGCGGCAGGGCGCCGCAACTCATGTCTTCGATCCTATTATGGTGGTCGCCGGGATCATTCCATTGATCGGTATGATCCTCGTTCTGCTTCTTGTGCGAAACACGGAAGCCACAAAACAGGGGTTAGTGCGCGAGATCTGAAACGTTATGCGCTTAGTGCCGTCACAGTTTCAGATTTGAGCCGCGCAGCGGAATTCTTGTCGAGATACACTGTCGCGTTTTCATGCGTGCGCAGGATCGATGCGGGAGCCATGGGACTGATTTCGCCATCAAAGCACTTCGCAACCGCCTCGGCTTTGCGCGTGTCTGGCACAATGCCGATGATCTCGCGCGCCTTCAGCACTTGCCGTATGGTCATGGAAAGCGCGCGGCGGGGCACCTCGTCCAAACTCTTGAACCAGCCTTCCCCGAGCTGCTGACGCCGGCATGCTTCATCGAGTTCAACCACGATGTAGGCTTCGTCGGTTTCAAAATCCGCCGGCGGATCGTTAAAAGCAAGATGTCCATTTTCTCCGATCCCAACGAATGCTAGATCGATTGGCGCTTTACGAATCTCTGAGCTCACCTCGGCAATGACCTTGCCCGGCTCTCGCTCGCCATCGAGCAAGTGATAACGCTTGATTCCGGCCTTGTTAATCAGTCGATCCAGCAAGAATTTTCGAAAACTGGCTGGATGCGAAATGGGGATCCCAATGTATTCGTCGAGATGAAACATTTCAACCCGCGCCCAGTCGATGCCATCTTTCCTGGTCAAAATTTCCAAAAAGTCGAATTGCGCGGCTCCCGTCGCTGCAATGATGCGGGCAGCACCGGTTTCGCGTATCGCGCGACGAATGGAATCTGAAGCTTGGATAGCGGCGGTTTCAGCTAATTTTATTTTGTCGGGGAAGACTCTTACCTTCATCTCGCTCCTTGCTGGCTCCTGTTAGCTGGGTAGCGCACAGCTCGAACGTGCGCGCCGTGTTTCGGTCTATTCATCTCGCTGGCAAAAGCTAACTGACTTGCAGCTTGCTTAGATAGTCATAGCTCATCTTGATAGCTTCGAGTGGGGGTTGCTCGCAGAAGTCTTCCTCCACGTAGTAGTGCTGCATGCCACCTTGACGAGCAGCGGCGAAGATTCGTTTCCAGTCGATCGTTCCGTGTCCGACTGGCGCAAACAGACCGAGCTTGGCGTCCAGTTCGTGAGTCGGCGCCGGCTTGTCTTTCATGTCCTTTATATGGAGAAGCGGGAACCGCCCCGGATACTTCTTGAAATACGCGACCGGGTCGGCTCCGGCGTGTGTCACCCAGAAACAATCCATCTCGAACTTCACCAGCTTCGGATCGAGCGTGTTGATGAGGTAATCGTAAGCCGTGGTATTCCCGTACTTCTTAAACTCGAAGTTGTGGTTGTGATAGCAAAACTGAATGCCGGCCTTCTGCGCTGTTTCCCCGGCCTTATTGAAAACGTCGACGAGCTGCTTGAAGTCATCGAATGACTTTCGTTCTTCCGGCTGGAGAATCGCATTGACCATGTATTTGAGGCCGAGAGTCTTGGCGTCTTCGACGTGCTTCTCGAATCCGGTCTTCACCATCGGCAGGAGGTAATGACCGCTTGATGCAGTGATTCCGTTGTCGCTAAGTATTTTTGAAAATTCAGCCGGAGACTTTCCGTACAGCGAATAAATCTCCACGTCCTTGTAGCCGATCTTCGCTACCTGTGCGAGGGTACCAGCGACATCCTTTTCGAGTTGGTCACGTAAGGTGTAGAGCTGCAGACCCACGGGCTTTCCATAAGGGCTGGCGAATAAGGATTTGGGAAATCGGGCTGAAAACGCTCCAACAGCCGCGCCCACAGCGGTGGTTCGCAAGAACTCTCTACGGTTCGTCAAGCGATTCGTTCTCCTTTAATTGGCCTGAGGAGTGAAATTGTACCTGACATTCAGCCACCGGAATCGCTGCTTTTACTGTTCTTCGCAAGTCAACGCCCGCAGGCACTGTTGGCGACTTTGCCTGTATGATGACTAGCTCTCGTTTTGCGCGCGACATGAAGTTAGAAAATCGGAAGCAGCTTCAACGCAGACGTATGGAGAGGAGGCTTGATGTCGCATATTGACGTCCCATTGTCAGGGGCGGGCTTTGGCCAAACCCGTCGCCGGGACAATTGGTGGGTGCAGCCGCTGGTCGTATTTCTCGGGTTGTCAACCTTCATCGTTTACTCTACGTGGGCCGCGCTGCAAGGAAACTACTTCAGGTTCGGGCCCTATCTTTCGCCTTTCTATTCGCCCGAATTGTTCGGCGTGTCAAAGGAGGCCTGGTTCGGACAAAGCCCGAGCTGGATTCCCGCATGGGTCACGGCGGCCATGCTCATCCTATGGGCGCCGGGTGGATTTCGCGTGACCTGCTACTACTATCGCGGTGCGTATTACAAAGCGTTCTGGGCGGATCCGCCGTCGTGCACCGTTGGCGAGCCGCGAAAGAAATACCTCGGTGAGCGATCATTCCCGTTGATCATTCAAAATATCCACCGCTACTTTCTGTACCTTGCATTGATCTTCCTCATCATTCTGGGCCGCGACGCGTGGAACGCGTTCTGGTTCGACGGCCGCTTTGGCATTGGCCTCGGCACGCTCATTCTATTGACCAACCTCGTTCTGCTTACCTGCTACACATTCGGCTGTCACTCGTTGCGTCACCTCGTTGGGGGATTTCGTGACCGCCTGGCAGGTGCTCCCGTCCGCAAACGCACCTACGACTGCGTGAGTTGCCTGAACCGGCGTCACATGCTCTTCGCCTGGTGCAGCCTGTTCACCGTCGGCTTCTGCGATCTGTATGTTCGGCTATGCGCGATGGGCATTTGGCACGACTGGAGGATTCTCTAGTGCCCGAATACATCACGCATGAGCACGATGTGCTGGTGATTGGCGCAGGTGGGGCAGGCCTGAGGGCTGCGGTTGAGGCTTCTGCAGCGGGCGTGAAAGTTGCCGTGATTACGAAATCGCTTTTAGGCAAAGCTCACACCGTCATGGCCGAAGGCGGCGTTGCCGCAGCCATGGGTAACGTGGACGACCGCGACAACTGGCGCGTCCACTTCTCAGACACCATGCGCGGCGGACAATATCTGAACAATTGGCGCATGGCCGAACTGCATGCGAAGGAAGCTCCGGCCCGCGTCCGCGAGTTGGAAGCCTGGGGAGCACTCTTCGACCGCACCAGTGACGGCCGAATTCTGCAAAGAAATTTCGGCGGACATCGTTATCCCCGCCTGGCGCACGTCGGTGATCGCACCGGCCTCGAGATGATCCGCACCCTTCAGGATCACGGAATCCATCTTGGCCTCGACGTCTTCATGGAGCACACGGTGATCACGCTTCTGAAAGATGGAAATCGCATCGCCGGTGCATTCGGTTACGACCGCGAACGTGGCCGGTTTCACCTGTTCCGCGCCAAAGCCGTGATCCTCGCAA
>DAIPJJ010000050.1:0-24673 GCA_036770325.1 Terriglobales bacterium | reverse complement strand
CCAAAGCGTCACCGCAGGAAAGGCTCAATACGACTCCTTGCAAGCCAGTTTGAGCAGGAATGTTGGATTTGTAACGCTTCAGGCCAACTACACCTTCTCTAAGGCACTCGGGGATGGTGTCGCCGTGAACAATGGCGGACTGAGCGGAGCGTTCCCTGATTACGGCGTGCACGAGTACTGGTCGGTTTTGCCGCTGGATCGCGCGCATGTATTCAGTGCTGCCTATGTTTTCAATCTGCCGAAGATACATTCCAGTGCGTGGCTGAACGGATTCGCGAATGGCTGGCAGATTTCGGGAATCACCCAGATTGAAACCGGGTCACAAATCAGTGCTACCAATAACCAGAGCAGCCTCAACTTTGGGCTTTCCGGAGCGGCCGGAGGAGTTGCGCTGTTGGGAACTCCGGACGTGAATGTGTATGCAAACCTTACCTGCAATCCAGCGACTGGGCTTGGACATAACCAGTTCGCAAACCCGAACTGCTTCTCTTTGCCCACACCAGGAGCAGCCGGCGATGGCCGTATTCCCTACATTGCTGGGCCAATGTTCTGGAACAGTGATCTCACCTTACTCAAGAACATCAAAATCACCGAACGACAAAGTCTGGAGTTCCGGTTCGCAGCGTTTAATTTCCTGAATCACGATCTGCTGTCTTTTACGAATGCAGACAACAATCTGAAGCTGAACTTCAATGATCAGAACCAGGTGATCACTGGGGCCAGTATGGTCTACCCAGGAAACGGACTGCCGGCTGGCGATCCTAATGCCACGACCCCCACATTGATGGCGTGTCAGGCATCAACGATTGGGGCAACGATCAACGGCGTGACTTACCCGAACGGTATCCGTTGCGCAGGAACCAGTACGTTCGGTAAGGCGACGTACAACTTCGGCCACCGGATTCTTGAATTCGGGGTGCGGTACTCGTTCTAAAGTGAAACGCGTGGGGTGGCCTGCTCAGGTCACCCCATGTATTCTTCTCGCATGCGTTTGGCCGGCTCCCTCCTGCTGTTCTTCTTCATCGTTGCTTATTCTGGAGCCGAATCTTCCAACAGATTCAATCAGATCGCGAAACAAGCTGACGCCGCTCGCGCTGCCGACCAAGTGGCTGATGCTGAACGGCTCTATCGAGAAGCCCTTCGTGTGCAGCCTGCCTGGAAGGAAGGATGGTGGTCGTTAGGGA
Organism: Terriglobales bacterium; assembly: GCA_036770325.1. Lineage (GTDB taxonomy): Bacteria > Acidobacteriota > Terriglobia > Terriglobales > Acidobacteriaceae > Gp1-AA145. The sequence continues at coordinate 23,489 of DAIPJJ010000050.1, read as the reverse complement.
GCCTGCTCTACGACGAAGACCGCTTTCCGGAGGCCGAGACGGCGTTCAAGCGCGTGGCTGCTGGTGCGGCGAAGCCAGGGCCGGCTTACGCATTTCTAGGGCTTTGCGAGTACGAGACGCACAACTACAATCTCGCGCTAAAACATTTTCGTGAATGGGCGAGTGGTGGATGGGCGGGCACGCCGCAGTTGATCGACGTCGGGGTTTTTCATTTCGCGCTCCTGCTCACCCGCGACGGCAAGTTCGTCGAAGCACTTTATTTGCTTTCGACCGAGGCAGCGAAGCTGGGAGATACTCCGGCAATATCGGAGGCGATGGGGCTTGCTTCTCTCGGAATTCCGAAGCTCCCCGAGGAGTATTCTCCCGTGGAGCGGGAGCCGGTTTGGTTATCGGGGAAGGCCGCGGCTTACGCCGCCCAGTCGCCGCCAGATTTCGCGCAGGCTGATGAGTATGCGAGTCATTTGCTGGCACGCTATGGTGACCGGCCGAATGTCCATTATTTTGCAGGTACTCTGTTTACTTTTGAAAACAAGAACACCGATGCGGAGCGAGAATTTCGGGAGGAGTTGCGAATCTCGCCAAAACAGGTTGCTGCGATGCTCGGCCTGGTGAACCTGGATCTGGACAAGAGTCAGCTTCAGGAGGCGAAGTCACTAGCATCGACCGCAGTTGCAATCGAGCCGGGCAGTGCAGAAGCACATCACGCTCTTGGTCGAGTGTTCCTGGCGGCCGGGCAATTGCAGGAGAGCGTTCGAGAATTGGAAACCGCGAAGAAGCTTGCTCCAAATAGTGCCCCGGTTCGCAGCCATCTGGCGATGGCATATGGACGACTTGGAAGAATGCAAGAAGCGAATGAGGAAGCAAACGCATTCCAATCATTGTCGAGGGCAGAAAGCGTTCTTGCGCCACCGAATATGAAGGCCGGCGGCGGAACACATGGGCGGCCCCGGTGAACAGATTGTCCGGCATTTTGCTACTCGCAGTGCTTATGTACTGCTGCAATCCGGCTTTGGCGCAAAAGAAGGCTGCGGGGTTTGAGGACCTATCATCCGCCGCCGAACGCGCCCGTTCAGAGAATCGCGACGATGATGCTATCCCTCTTTACAAAAGAGCTTTGGCAATCAAGCCCGGATGGAAGGAAGGCCAATGGTATTTGGGTACGCTGCTGTACGAAAAAGATCAATATCTTCAGGCCGAAGAGGTGCTGCGCCGGTTTGTGGCGCAAGATGCGAATGCCGGTCCGGCATGGGCGCTCCTGGGCCTGAGTGAGTTCGAAACTCGCGAGTATCCGCGGGCATTGGAGCATTCGCGGCGTGCCATGGCGTTGGGGATGGGCGATCGCGAAAGCATGAAGCAGATGGTGTTCTATCATGTCGCGATCCTTTTCACGCGTCTTGAGGAGTATGACGATGGGATGAACATGCTGGTGCGAATGGTCGGATCGAGTCCCGATCCAAAGTCGTTGGTCGAGGCGGCTGGGCTGGCGGGACTCAGAATGCCGCTGCTGCCGACTGAGGTCCCTGCAGATGAACATGATCTGATCCGTTTAGCGGGAGAGGCAGTCCTTGCCACCCAAAATGGTGAAAATACCGAAGCGAAATTCAAACAGATGGTCTCGACTTATGGGAACGAGCCCGGAGTGCATTTCCTGTACGGATCGTATCTAATGCCGATCCGACCGGATGATGCTGTTCAGGAGCTAAAGCGCGAACTCGTGATTTCGCCTCATCATGTTCTGGCGCGAGTTCGAATTGCGGAGCACCTCTTGCAGGAGCAGAAACTGGACGACGCCATTTCACTGGCACAGGAAGCTGTGAAACTTGGTCCAAAGGTGGCTTCGGGACATATGATCCTGGGCGAGTCACTAATTGCTAAAGGGTCCGTGCCGGAGGGAATCAAAGAACTCGAGAAGGCGCGCGATCTGGATTCATCGGTACTGAGAATTCATTGGGACCTGCTTCGAGCCTATACGAACAGCCAGCGCACCGAAGATGCCAAACACGAAAAAACCGAGATCGAGAAGTTGATGCAAGCTGAACAGGCGAAGCCTTCGCAAACCAGTGATTAAGGACCCGCGACTGAGAACAATTCTTCCGGCTTGTCTCTGTGCATGCGGTTTGATGCTCAGCCTAACGCAGCTCACTTCTCAAACCTCACTGTCGCCGATTCACTTCACTTTTCATTCCATTGAGTTTTCGTTAGATAGCGACGAAACGCCCCAGCGCCACGCGCCGGAGACGATGGCGGGCGGTGTTGCGGTGTTTGATTACGACCGCGACGGATATCCAGACATTTTCTTCACCAACGGCGCCGATATCCTGACGTTGAAAAAGGATTCCCCTAAGTATTGGAACCATCTGTTTCACAACAATCATGACGGCACGTTCACCGACGTTACAGAGAAGGCCGGGTTGAAGGGAACTGGTTACGACGTGGGGGTTGCGATCGGAGACTATGACAATGACGGGTACGAAGATATTTTCGTCGCTGGAGTCTATCGGAATACCCTTTACCGCAACAACGGCAACGGAACGTTCACCGACGTTACGGAGAAGGCTGGACTGGCGCAGCCGGACAAGCAATACGGCCCGCTCTGGTCAGTGGGCGCCGCCTGGGTGGATGTAAACAATGACGGACTGCTGGATCTGTTCGTGGTGAACTATTTGAAGTGGGATGCAACCAGGGAGCCGGATTGCAAGTTCAATGGCAAGCCGGAATATTGCCATCCCAAGTTCTACAAAGAGTTGCCGAACCAATTGTTTGTAAATAAAGGGAACGGAACCTTTGCTGACGTTTCCGCTCCGTCAGGAATTCGTGCGCATCCGGGGAAGGGGATGGGCGTGGCCGTTGCAGACTACGACGGCGACGGATTGCCGGACATTTTTGTGGCGAACGACAAGGTCTTCAATTCGCTCTTTCGCAATAAGGGAAATGCAAGTTTCGATGAGGTCGCGTTCCAGGCAGGAGTAGCATTGCCGGAACACGGAAACCTCATCTCGGGCATGGGCACGGACTTTCAGGACCTCAATAACGATGGAAACCCGGATATCGTGATCGCGGCGTTACAGAACGAAACATTTCCTGTGTACCAGAACAGCGGCAAAGGTACGTTTACGGAGGTCACAGCGCGAAGTGGAATGACGGTACTGAGCGCGCCGATGTCGGGCTACAGCGCGAACACAGCGGATTTTGACAACGATGGTTGGAAGGATATTTTCGTCAGCCGGGGAGATGTGGCCTCCCCGAATATGTCGGTGCGGCTGCAGATAGATCAGCCGAACACGGTTTTTCGCAATCTGGCGAATGGCAAGTGGGCTGCTTTGACGAGCGAAGCGGGATTTTCTGCGCAGCCGCCGCGCCGGCATCGGGGGGCAGCAGTGGCCGATTTTGATCATGATGGGAAACTTGATCTCGTCGTCACCGCACTCAGTGCTCCAGCCGAGATTTGGATGAACGATAGCCCAAACGATCATCATTGGCTCGAAGTTTCGCTGCAAGGGACGAAAAGTAATCGCGACGGAATTGGCGCAAAGGTCAAGATCACGGCGGGTGGTAACGAGCAGTTTGCATACATGAGCACGGCCTCAGGCTACGCATCGTCAAGTGCAGGGCCAGTGCACTTCGGCCTCGGTGAAGCAAAGACTGTCGATGAAATTGAGATTCGCTGGCCGTCGGGGAAAGTACAGGTGTTGAAGAATGTCGCGTCAGACCAAATTTTCGCGATCAAAGAGCCGCAGTAAGTCGTGTTTACTTTGTCGCTGGCCCTTTTTGTCGCGCTGGCTCATTCAGCTTGTCGATAATTCCACGCTCTCTCTGACTGTTTTCATCAAGGCCCAGGCGCGCGTAGAGAGTGGCTAATTGCAGATGCACTTCCAGGAAATCGGGCCAGTGTTTTTCCAGATCTTCGAGAATTTGCCGGGCTTGCGGCAGTTTGCCCTGCGAAGCCCTGAGCGCGCCCACCTGAAGCTGTGCTTGAGGAGAACTTGGCCGCAAACTCAGCGCCTTTTCCAGATAAGGCTCGGACTGCGCCATGTTGCCGTTGTATCGCAATAGCGCGCCGAGATGCAGGTTCGCGTCGAAATCGTTGGGATCGAGTTGAAGCGCGTGATGTAACGCGGATTCGGCTTCAACATTGTTGTTACCTTCGAGGAGCGCCCGCGCGTATAACGACCAGGCTATCGATATACCTGGCTCGGCTGTAACTGCCTTTTTCAGCGTCTCAGCCGAAGTCTTGTAATCGCCAGCCTGAAGTTGCGCTTCTCCCATCAGCAGGTTCGCGAGTGCAGAATTTCCGTTCTTCAGGAGATTGTTGATCACCCGCTCGCCCTCCTGGGTTTTTCCTTCCCGGATCAGGGCCGTTCCCAAGGCGTATTCAATTGCCTGATCACCGGGATTCGACTGGTAGGCAGGCTCGAGAAGTGCAACGCTTTCAGCATTCTGGCCCAGCCGTAAGTCGCAGTCGGCGAGCAAGGTGGTGACCTGATTGTTCTCCGGATGTTCTTTGTGCAAGGCGGATAAGTCATGCGCAGCGTCCGCAAAATTCGCTTGCTTATATTCAGCGATTGCGAGGTTCAGGCGAACAGTTGGGTCTGCCGGCGCAATCTTGAGCGCCGCCCGGTATTCGGCGATGGCGGCGGAATAGTCGCCTTTTTGTGCCAGATCGACGCCTAGATTTGTGTGCGCCTGAAGGTTGCGAGGATCCACTGCGATCACCTGCTGATAAAGCGAGATCGCCTTGTCTGTTTCTCCGTGTTCGTCCGCTGCTAGAGCATTGCGATATATCTGCTCGGGAGTCTGTGCTTGCTGCGCCTGGGCGGCTCGAGAAACCAGCAAACCAATGCCGAGCAATAGGAGCGAACCTCGGACCCGTCTACAAGATTGAGAGATTGGGCGCATGGCTGAACGCGATCAAAGCGCAGCTAAAGTACCGGATACCAGCATTTTACAGGCCGGGCAGGGCGTCCGGATGATAGAAGCGGCTTCAAGATGACCATAGGTCAAGGCCGCGCTCCTGTGGCCAGACACGACCTTTGGACAACTGTCGGTACCGGCGAGTGCTGGCTAGACTTATGGAATCCCCGACGACCGCAGCGAGGATCAATTCCGATGCACATGCAATTGTCCGGTCTGCACGGCATTCCGTTTACGGTAGTTGTTGAGTACATTCCCCTGGTCGCAACCGTAACTACAACCATCCTCAGCATCATTCTGGCCCGGGCCACGCTGCGCTATGCGGAAGCGACTGATAAGAGTCTGGCACTGGCGCGCGAGGAATTTGAGCGGCAGTGGTCGCCCGAACTGCATATTAAGCTCGAAAAAGTGAGTTCCCGCCAGGCGAAAATTGTAGTCACGAACCTGGCGAAAATTTCGGTGCTGCTGCAGATGATGCAGTTGAAGCGGCTGGGAATGGGTGTTCCTTCAATGCGGACATTTCTAAATGAGCCGCTGGTCGGGGGATTTACCTGGACCGAAGATCTTGGAAAGAACCTCTTCGCATGCACCGGCGACGACTATGACGGTCAGATCGCCTCATCAATGACCTTCTACGTGAACGGCCGGCTTTACCGCACGGATTGGTTTCGCTTCCAGGTACAGGTGAGGGCCGGCGAAATTTTAAGGCTCTCTCCGGTAAATATTGCGGCACGACGTGTGCGCATGGTTGACAGCAGTGAGAAGGCAAGGCGCGAACTGGTGAAGGACGTGGTGGAAACGTCGGCAGCGGCGAACGCCTGAGCCGAGGGCCCGCCGCGTCAGATCGCGCTGTACGCCGCAAACTTCAAATCAAAGTCCCGCTTGCTTTGCCGCTATCGGTCCGACGATCGGAATCTGATACTCGCGATTGTTGTATGCCTGGTACATCACAAATAGCCACAGAGCAAAGAAGGCCAGCGAAATCAGCATTCGAATCGGAAAACCGAGGAACAGCAGTGACGTGCTGATGCTGTAAAGGATCGCCCACAGAATTCCCCAGGCAATGCTGAAAATAATGCAGGCGGCGCTAAATAGAATCGACTGCATGGCATGGAACCGAACGAAGCGGTTGCTCCGGTAAGGCTCGAGCACGAAGAAGAGAATTCCGGTGATGAACCCCAGCACATAGGCGAGCGCGCCGGCAACGTTCGGTGCAAGGCCGGGAGCGCTGGGTGCCGCCGCTCCTGCGGATGTAGTTCCGGGTGCAACAGAGGCTGCTTGCGCCTGATTGACGCCTACTGCTTTGCCGCACTTCGGACAGAATGCTGCTCCGTCGCTGACTGCCGCGCCGCAACTTGCACAGAATGCCATGGGGAATCTCCTTTAATCAGCGGCTGGAATGATACATCTCGGGAGCCCGCTCGTCGAGATGAATTTAAAACTCGCGAAGGAAAAGGTCTATGCCGAACACAACGCTTCTTCCCGGCATTACCACCCCTGGGATCTCCTCGTATTGAGTGTTGCTGATATTCGAGAGCACGAGGTGTGCTGAGGCGTGCGGGAACTCACGTGCGATTGCCGCGTCCCAGAGCGCGTACGAATCGCGGGCATATCGATCAATTGCGCCAACGCGAGTGCGGGCAATCAATTTTGCTGGGAGCCGCCCGGTCCAGGCAATGGTTCCGTCGTGGCCGGGATAGTTGAGGGCGTACCTGGTTTGGAGTCCAGCCAGGGATTGCTGAATTCCATGTAGAGCGGTGTACGAGAATTGAAGCCGTTGTTCGTGGGGTAGGCGAAGCTCGGCGGAGGTTTCTACTCCAACGAAGTTCAGGTGCTCGAGGTTCTCAGAATGATAGATATCGGCCGCCAGTCCTGTGCACGATGCTCCGGGCGGTATTTCGTTCGGAGGAATCGAGGAGCATGGGCGCAGGACATAGTCGATTACGTTTTGATCGCGGCGGTCGAAAATTGTGGCGTCGACAGTCATCCGCTGGCTCGGACTCCACTGCAACCCGCCCTCGTAGTCCCAGGCGCTCTCAGGGCCGAGTAGCGGGTTTCCGAAATTCGCGGGGTCGTGATATTCGAGATCGGTGAAGCTGGGAAGCCGAAAGGCGCGGCTTACGCTTCCTTTCAGCTTCAACCCCGGGCGCAGCCAAACGCCTGCCGATGCAGTGGGACTGAATTCGCCGTGAGTTGAGCTGAAGATTTCTTCCCGCGCTCCTAGCGAAAAAGAGAAGCGGCGCAAAACCCGAACATCGTAGTCGAGGTACAGCGCACCGCGACTGCGGTCATGATCGCCGAGATTGTTGCTGGCGATGCTTTCGTGAATGCCTTCTGCGCCGTAAAAAAGACTGGAGTTCTTCGAAATTGCATCGTGGCGGCGAACCGCGGCCTGCCAGCTCTTATCGATGTGGTTGTTTTCGTAAATCAATGGCTGGTTGCGAATGAGTACGAATTGGTCGGTGTGGCGGCGGAAACCGAAGTCGAATTCTGTTTTGCTCCCGAGATACTGCTTAAAACCGGTAAACCAGGATTTCGTTCTCTCCCATGAGTTGAATGGACCGTAAAACTGATCGGCGCCGAAGGGCTTGTCGCCGAAGCCGAGCATCAGGAGAGAACGGCCCAGCGATGTCTGAACTCCTGTTTGCGAGAAAGCGGTGAAGCTGCGGTAATCTCGGTCCGGACGAAAGCCGCTTGAGAAGTCGCGTGCGACATCGACCTGTTCGTCGAATTTTTTCCACAAAAAAGACGCCGAGCCGTCCTGTCCATTCACTCCGAAATTCCCGATTCCCGCGCCGATGCGAACGTTCGAATGCTCGGGAGCAGCAGTGATGACGTTGACCGATCCTGCCATAGCATCAGAGCCGTAGAGTGTAGATCCGGCGCCGCGAAGCACCTCGATGCGCTCAATCGACTGCGACGGCAGCGGCAAGTCCATGTCGTGATGTTCCGCCTGAACGTCATCCATGCGAAGGCCGTTCAGAAGCACGAGGGTTTGGCCAAAACTCGAGCCGCGGATGGTGAGATCGGCCTGAATGTCGTTTGGTCCGCGTTGTTGCAGATCGAGCGAGGGGACGAGTTGAAGTTCGTCAACCCAATTCTTAAACAGGGGATTCTGCTGCGCGCTCTCGATAACTGTGATGGAACGGTCAACTTCAGTTTCGGGGACGGGAGTGAAGGTGCCGGTGACCACGACAGTCTCTTGCTGAGTCGGCGGCTTCGTGCTGGAAGTAGAACTCTGCGGGAGTTGTTGACCGCAGGCGAGGCCAGCAAGGATGAAAAGTGTGAGGAAGAAATTAAAAGAGGTACGCAATCGTGTGTGCTCGTGCTTAGAGTCGTTTGCGCAGCAGAGATCCGGCGGAGCGAATCGCACCCTGCAACCGGTGTTTTAAGTTGCCTGCGAATTGTAAATCGAGAAAGGATTCCATTTGTCGCGTAAAAGTCTCGCCGTAGCCGTACCACCACAACTTTTTTGTGTTAGGCAGTCGGTCTGAGGCAATGTACCTGGTGCGAACCATTTCCTCCAGTCCGAAACGGCCGTGCGTCCGGCCGATGCCGCTGGACTTTACTCCTCCATGCGGTGCTTCACTGATTCCGAAGCACGAGACAGAGTCGTTGATCATTACAGTTCCAGCGTCGAGGTGGCGGGCGAGAGCCTCAGCGCGCGATCGATCACGAGTCCAGATACTTGCGGAGAGGCCGAATTCAGAGTCGTTAGCGAGCCGGATCGCTTCGGCATCGATATCGAACGACATGATCGGGAGCACTGGGCCGAAGGTTTCTTCCCACATAATACGCATCTCGTGAGTGACGCTTGTGAGCACCGTTGGAGCGTAGAAGGTCGGTCCGAGTTCCGGAAGGCGTGCGCCGCCGGTCAGCACGCGCGCGCCGCTCGCGACGGCATCTTCGACGTGCTTCTCGACGATGCGAAGCTGGCGTTCGTTGATCATCGGCCCGATTTCAGCCTCGGGATCCATGCCGTTTCTGACACGCAGTTGCTTTGCCTTTCTGACGGCAGCCTCGACGAATTGATCGTAGATGCTGCGGTGAACATAGCAGCGCTCGACAGAAAGGCAAGTCTGCCCGGCATTCATGAATGCACCCCAGACGGCGCCACTCGAAGCGACGTCGATGTCGGCGTCGTCAAGCACAATCATTGGATCTTTGCCGCCGAGTTCCAGAACGACCGGCAAAAGGCGGGAAGCGGCAGCTTGCGCGATGCGTTTGCCGGTTGCGACACTTCCGGTAAAGATCAGTTTGTCAATTTGCGAATTGACGAGTGCTGCACCGGTTGCGGCATCACCGGGAACGACGGTGAAAATATCATCTGGCACTCCGGCGCGATGGAATAACTCCGCGAGTTTCAGCGCAACTAGTGACGTCAACTCTGATGGCTTAAGGACAACGGCGTTTCCTGTCGCGAGCGCCGCGATGCTTTCAGTCGCCGGAATCGAGAGCGGGTAATTCCACGGAGAAATTATTCCGATCACGCCATGCGGTGTGCGTGCAAGGCAACCGGACTTGGTTTTCATCAGCGGATTTCCATGCGCGAGTGGTTGTTCACGCAGGAATTCGTAGACGTTTTCCAAACAGAAGCGAACTGCATCGAGAACTACGATCACTTCCGTGGTGAGCGCTTCGGCATATGGCTTGCCGGTTTCGCTGGTGATGAGTCGTGCAACTTCCGACTTGTTCTCATTCAGCAACCGTTGGAAAGTCTTCAGGATCTTTAGCCGTTTGGATACCCCTAATTCGTTCCAGGCGGGTTGCGCTGCTCGTGTGCGGGCAACCGTCTCCTGCACCTGAGGCTCAGACATGCATTCAATCTCACGCAAAATGTCGCCCGTAGCGGGATTGGCCGAGATAATGTTGCGGGTCCCGATTTGCAGATCGGTTGCCATTGAAGACAGGAACAGTTTAGTTCAGGTTCTCGAAAATTCCTGCTGCGCCCATTCCGCCACCAACGCACATTGTGACCATGCCGTAACGTGCGTTGCGGCGTTTCAGTTCGCGAATGACAGTTGCAGTTAACTTTGCGCCTGTGCAGCCGAGCGGGTGACCCAGAGCGATGGCTCCGCCATTTGGGTTGATGCGAGCGGGATCGAGCCCGCCCTCTTTGATTACCGCGAGGGATTGCGCGGCGAAGGCTTCATTTAACTCGATGACTTCGATGTCTGCGAGCTTGAGGCTGGCGAGTTTTAGCGCCTTCGGTATCGCGTACACTGGCCCGAGTCCCATTTCTTCCGGCTTATATCCTGCAGTTGCGAACGCGACGAAGCGCGCGAGTGGTTTAATGCCGAGCTGTTTCGCGCGCTCGCCGGACATGACGACGGCAGCGGCAGCGCCATCCGACATTTGGGACGAATTGCCAGCGGTGACCGTCCCTTTTGCGTGGAATGCAGGTTTGAGCGAAAGCAAAGCTTCGAGTGAAGTGTCAGCCCGCGGACCTTCGTCAGTTTTAAAGACGATCTCCTGCTTCTTCGGTTTGGATCCGTTCGGAGTCGTGAAGCTGACGGGCACGGGAACGGTCTCGTCGTCGAAGTTCCCAGCCTGAATTGCAGCGAGGGCTTTTTGATGGCTTTGTAAGGAGAACTCATCCGCTTGCTCGCGACTAATCCCAAACCGTTGCGCCAGGCGCTCGGCGGTCAAGCCCATCGAAAGGTAAGCGTCAGGACGGTTTTCAACCAGCCAGGGGTTGGGCGCGATCTTGTGGCCGCCCATGGGAACCATGGACATCGATTCAGTTCCTCCTGCGACGAGCACCTCCGCTCCGCCGTTCGCAATCCGGTCGGCTGCCATTGCGATTGACTGCAGGCCGGATGCGCAGAAGCGGTTAATGGTCATGGCTGAAACTTCTACCGGCAGGCCGGCGCGCAGGGAAGCGATGCGCGCGACGTTCATACCTTGCTCGGCCTCCGGCATGGCGCAGCCGAGAATCACATCTTCGATCTCCTTGGAATCGAGCTGCGGAATGCGATCGAGCGCTCCCTTGATCGCGATAGCCGCGAGTTCATCGGGGCGCGTGGCCCGCAGCGTACCCTTGTAAGCCCGTCCAACTGGGGTGCGAACAGATGAGACCAGGACAACGTCTCGCATAGAACCTCCACTTCAATAGTAAAGATTACTATGGAAGGGAAACGACTCACGACGATCTGCTGCATGGCCCACATTACAATCGCAGGTTGGAGGATGTGTTGATGAAGCGCATTCACAAGGTTGCCGTACTCGGAGCTGGAACCATGGGAGCGCGAATTGCCGCGCATTTTGCGAATGCGCGCGTTCCCAGTTATTTGCTCGATATTGTTCCGCCGGATGCGGATGGTTCAATGCGCAACAAAATCGCTGCCGCAGGACTAGATGCTGCGAAGAAGTCGAAGCCCGCAGCGTTTTTTGAACCGTCCCTTGCGAGCCTGGTTACGGTCGGGAACATTGACGATGACCTGAAGAAATTGGCGGACGCCGATTGGATCATCGAGGCGGTCGTCGAAAATCTCGAGATCAAGCGGGACTTGTTGAGGAAGGTCGAAGAGGTGCGGCGGCCGGGAACGATCATCACGACAAATACGAGCGGATTGCCGGTCGCGAAAATTGCGGAGGGATTTCCAGAGGACTTTCGGCGCTGCTGGTTCGGGACACACTTCTTCAATCCTCCACGATACATGCGGCTGCTGGAGGTGATTCCCACGGCGGATACCGATCGCAAGCTGCTCGAGTCAGTCGAATGGTTTGCTGATGTTCAACTTGGCAAAGGCGTGGTGTTCGCGAAGGACACGCCGAATTTCATTGCCAACCGTATTGGGACGTTCTCTGTGCTGAACGTGATGCGCCTGATGCAGGAGATGGACCTAACGATCGAAGATGTGGATGCCTTGACCGGGCCAGCAGTCGGATGGCCGAAGTCGGCGACATTTCGCACCATTGATCTTGTGGGCCTCGACATTCTTGGGCACGTGGTCAGCAACATGGGAAAGATCGCCGGAGAAGAATCCACTCCTGCGCTGCCGGAATTTTTCAAGCAGATGCTGGCGCGGAAGTGGTTGGGAGATAAGACAAAGGGCGGCTTCTATAAGAAGTCGAAGACCAGCGACGGGCAGGAGGACCGGTTGGCGCTCGACTGGAAGACGCTCGAATATCGTCCGAGGCAGAAGCCGAAGCTCGCGTCGCTGGAGATGGCGAAGAATGTGGAAGAGATTGGGGCGCGCCTGCGAATGCTGCTGGGGATTGAAGGTGGAGCACAAAGAGCAGACAAGGCGGGAGCGTTCCTCTGGCCGGCTTTAGCGGATCTTTGGAATTACGCAGCGAACCGTGTTCCGGAGATCGCAGATTCGATTGTCGAAATCGACCGCGCTATGCGGCTTGGATTCAACTGGGAGTTGGGGCCGTTCGAATTATGGGACGCTGCTGGCGTCGATGCGACCATTTCACGAATGAAAAAGGAAGGACGAGCGGTTGCGCCGCACGCAGAGAAACTGCTGGCGGCAGGGAAGAAGTCCTGGTACACGGATGACCCGAAAACTGCTTCTGGACGGGCATTCTGGGATTTAGGAAAGTCGGAGTATTCGCCTGTAGTGGTTCCGGAGGGGGTTTGGTCGGTAACCGTCGCAAAAAAATCGAATGGCGTGGTAAAGAAGAACTCCGGAGCGTCGCTGGTGGACTTGGGCGATGGTGTCGGCTGCATCGAATTTCATTCGAAGATGAACTCGCTAGGCGCCGATATTATCTCGCTGATCACTCAGTCTTTGAAGTCGAACGGGCCGGGCGACAATTTCGACGCATTCGTTATAGCGAACGACGCGACGAACTTTTCGGTGGGCGCGAACCTCATGCTTCTTCTTATGTCGGTGCAGGAGGAGGAGTGGGACGAAGTCGATCTTGTAATTCGGCAATTTCAGGGGATGACGCAAGCGATTAAGTTTTCGCCAAAACCGGTTGTTGTCGCTCCATTCGGCATGACGCTGGGCGGAGGAGCTGAAATCACGCTGCATGCACCGGCGCGTCAGCCGCATGGAGAACTTTATATCGGGCTAGTCGAGATCGGAGTTGGTCTTCTTCCAGGTGGCGGTGGATGCAAGGAGATGCTATTGCGGGCAGTCGATAGTGCCACCGCGCTAAGGCAAGGGACGCGAAATTCCCCGGGTGGTCTTGCGGATTCGGTAGAGCTCCTCGAAACGATGAAGAAGGCGTTTGAGATTATTGGAACCGCGAAGGTGGCGACATCAGCGGAGGAGGCCCGCGGTTATGGGTTTTTGTCTGACTCGGACGCGATCACGATGAACCGCGATCGTGTGCTCTCGGATGCAAAAGCCCGGGCGCTTGAGTTGGTACGCGCCGGATACGAGGCTCCAGTGCCTCGCACTGATATTCCAGCTCCCGGCGAGAACATTTTGGCGACACTGAAGATGGGTGTACACCTGATGCGCCAGGGGGACTACATCACGGAATACGAAGTGAAGTTGGGACACAAAATCGCGGAAACTTTGTGCGGCGGCAACCTTACTCCGGGCACTCCCATCAACGAACAATATGTGCTGGATCTCGAACGCGAGGGTTTCAAGTCGCTCTGTGGGGAAAGAAAGACGCAAGAACGAATTCAATACACGCTTAAGACTGGAAAGACACTGAGGAATTAGATCTCAGTGAACGTGGAGATTCTCTGCGGTCTTCGATTTTGGTAACTTCGCCAAGGCGGCCGCGAGCTCGTCTGACTTGAATCCGAATGGCCCCGGCTTGCTCTTGTAAGCGACGCGACCATTGCCGTCTATCAGGTAAATTCGATCTGGCCAACCGGTATAGGTTTGCTCGGTTGAGTTGCCGAATTCATCGAGCACGGCGGGAATTTTGATTCCGAGTTTGCGCACGCAGGCGCCGGCGATCAGCGCGCGTTCTTCTTCGGTCTTCGGTGAGGCGAAAACCACCTTGTCCTTGATATTGCTCTGCATCTGCCAGACGTCGCTCGGATGAGCCTCGGTGATGTAAATCACCAGGAAAGCGGCCTGGCTTCCGTACTGGTCGTAGAGCTTATTGAGGGCGGGAACCTCCCGCCGGAAGGGCGGTCAAGTGTAACTGCCGAAAATCATGACTACTGGTTGTTTGGCGTTGATCTCCGAGAGGCGAACTGTGGCGGAGTGATCGAGCTTGCTCAAGACAAAATCCGGAGCCGCGTCGCCAAGTTGCAAATGACCAGCGCGGGCCCGCGTCCACAGCGTCTCGAATGGGACCACCAGAAAGACTTCCCATGGCAGGTGGGACATTACGCGGGCGAAATCCTCCGGAGCCCGGTACATGATTCGCCACATGAAGGCTACAAACGCTAACCACAAGACGAATATCGCCATAAGCACGGTCGCGATAGTTTTCTTCCAGCGGCCTTGCTTCCTGGCTGGCACTGGTGACGGCAAGCCTATGGGAACCGTGCTCATTAGATCCACAGAATGTAGCTGGACGATGGAGCTTCAACAATACTGCAAAAAGACTAGTGCGCTCGTGAAAATAATCGTGGGCGTGAGTACACAACCCAGCGGCGCTGATCTGCCTCTAGGATTGCATGAAGATACGAATTCCTGTTCTGGCAGTCGTATTGAGTTCATGGCTTGGTGCGCATGCCCAGGTTCCGCCAAGAAGCTATAACGAGCAGATCACCGTCGCTCAACTGAGCGATACGCATATCGGGGACAAACACGCTCCTCACGCCAAAGAGAATCTGAAACGCGCGGTGGACATGATTAACGACCGGCATCCCGATGCGGTTATTCTCTCCGGCGACATCGGAGAGAATCCGGGCGCGTGGGAGGATGCAAGGTCAATTCTTAAGAAACTAAAATCGCCGCTGTACTATGTGCCGGGTAATCATGATGTTCACAGCAAGGATGTTGATCGGTACCGCGGCGTGTTCGGCAAAGACTATTACGACTTCCGCGTGAAATTCGTGAGATTCGTCGCAATCGATTCCGAGCTTCTAGGCAACTACGACGTTTACGACGCGAAGGTACCGCAGCCGCTTCCGCCGCAGACAGAGGACGAGTCGGAACGGATGCTCGGCTGGCTTGCTGGCCTGAATGCGCCCGATCAGGACGGAGATTCGAGCAGGCACGGCAAGGATGAAGCCGGCAAGGAAAAGAGCGATGGGGAATTTCGCATCACGATTGGGGTGCAGCACATTCCGGTTTTCCACGACGGCAACTACCCACCAGACCGGAAGCCGTATTGGATCATAAGCGAGCCTTACCGCTCAAAGGAGATGAAGGTCCTGCGCGAGCTAGGGATCAAGCACATGCTGGTGGGGCACTGGCATAACGGGCGCGTGTTCGACCGCGAGGGCATCACCTGGCATGTGGCGCCTGCGACAAGCTGGTTGCCATGGGGTGGGGAACTTGGGTTCGCCGTTCATACAATCAGCGCAAACGGTGATGTGCGAACGGAGTTTGTTGCTTTGCCGGACGCCGTTCCTTAATGCGCTCCAGGAACCGCGAAAGGATTCGCGCCGCTCGCGTGAATGTCGATTTCGACGGATTCACTCACTCTGAGCAGAAACGTGCTTGGGTTCTTGATCCCCCATTTCACGTAGGGGATGGTGAAGTGCGTGTCGGCGACCCAGTGGTCGGGCGAGACATCGACGCGGACGGGCATCGTCAATTCGTGGTCTGCGCCGTGAATGGAAAACATGCCATGCACCTGCACGGTGGAGGTTCCCGAATGAGAGACTGTGCCCTGTACTCGGTCGGGACGGAAGATAATTTCCGGATAGCGTGAACTCTCGAGAATTTCGCGGTGCATCTTTCGGTCGCGACTATTGTTGCCGCTTTGGCCAGAGGTTGCGTCAATTACCAAAGCACCGTGAACTGCGGCTGTCGGGAAATCGTATGCAACGTCGCCCGCTTTCAGCTTAAATGAGCCGTGCACGGTATGAAGCACGTCACCGAGAGTGAAGCTGACCGATGTATTCGCAGGAGTGAAGCTCAAGTGGAGTTCCTGCGTCTGCGCAAAGGACGCGCCACAAAACGCGAGCACGAGCAAAATCCTGCTCAACAGTCGATAGGGCTTTATGAAATTCCTGGCATTCAGACACCAGAACATTCAGGCTCCCGTCACAGCATGGG
Organism: Terriglobales bacterium; assembly: GCA_036770325.1. Lineage (GTDB taxonomy): Bacteria > Acidobacteriota > Terriglobia > Terriglobales > Acidobacteriaceae > Gp1-AA145. The sequence goes on along the minus strand of DAIPJJ010000050.1, from coordinate 7,482 downwards.
TTTCTGGCGAACAGCGCGTAAACGCCAGCTAAAGAGTGAGATGCCGCACAGGTTGACGGCTTGTTATTTAACTGTAAATTGAATGGCCCAATTCTCCAAATCAAAATGGCCTCAACCGATTCGAAAACAAATCAGATAAACAGGCCTGAGTCACGAAGACCATGAAGAAAATCATTCTTCAAGTTTTGGCGTCTGTTGCGGCGGTTGCAGCGCTGCTGTACGCGGGAGACTATCTGGTTTGGCGCATTCGAGATGCGATGGGGAAGAATGCTTATTCGACGCTGACGGTGCAGTATTACTACGCGATTGGAGAGAAGAACGGAAAAACAGAATATGACTTTCAGCCGCCGCAGACTGAGACTTGCGTTAACTCATGGTTCCCGCATTCGGGATATTCGCCCTGCTGGTACGAACGCAACCACACAGAAAAGATGATTCGAATTTAGCGACGGGGAGGACCGTGAATTACGACGAGCAATATTCGTTGTCGGCATAGTTTGAGTGCGACGAAACTTCCCGTTGAGTGTTCTGTTGGGCGACTGCCGCCGGAGGACGAACACCGGCCAAGGCTACGTTCATTTTCGCGCGTTCCTGGTCAGAAGCATGTGACGCATCGGCTCCGGATTGCGGTGGTTTTTTCGCTTCATAGCGTTCAATCAGAAGTTGATCACCTATCTGGGTCCGGCTGCGAAAAATGGTGTGCGCCGGAAGCTCGATGACGCTCTCTGCTCGATGATTTGGCCAGGTGATGGTGAATGGACGAACCAACTCGCGCAGGCCAACCACCTTAAAATTCTTATCAATCAAAACCAGATCGAAAGAGAACAACATTCCAATGGTGTGGACCGCGTTTGAAGGGACGATCCAGACGCCAGAATCCTGCGGAAGCGATCTTCGGCCCAACAGTCCGACCAGCCGACCCACAATTGAGTCGGCCACGGCGACACGGAAGGCGAGGAAAGTCTCCCTCGTCTTGTTGTACACGAAGACGTGTCTTTGTTTACTGAACATACTCGCCCTTTCTAGGGTCTAAATTAGGTTGCGGTTAGCGAGGCGCCTTTTTCTTCATTCTGTAAACCAGAGTAAAAAACACAACCACTGCAAGGACCCCAGATACCACGCGAATCAGTGTTACGTTGTCCATTTACCACCTCTCGTTAGAGTTGACTCCCGACGTACTAGAGTTGTGTACTTCTTCCCCTTAAAGATCACTTAATAAAATTCTCGAGATTGCGAACGATTGAAATAAACGCCGGCAGCATGACAACGATCGCCATGGTCGGGAAAATAAAAAACACCAGCGGAAAAACCATTTTGATGGTGGTCTTTGCAGCCAGTTCTTCAGCTTTCTGGCGGCGCGCAGTCCGTAACGCGTCCGAAAACATGCCCAGAGATTTCGAAACCGGTGTGCCGAAACGTTCGGTTTGAATCAACATGGCGACGAAGGAGCGAACGCTTTCGAGGTCAACGCGATCAGAAAAGGTTTTCCAGGCCTGAATGCGCGGAACACCGGCACGCTGCTCGAAATTTATTTGCGCGAATTCTTCGCTGAGTTCGGGATGACTGACACGCATTTCGCTGGCCAGCCTGACCATGCCCTGATCCAGACCTAGTCCTGCTTCCAGGCAAATCGCAAGGAAGTCCAGTCCATCCGGAAGGCTGAGCTTAATTTTTTGACGGCGGCGCGTGATCGCATTTGAAAGCCAGAAGTCCGGAAGAAAAAATCCAGTGACTACCGCCATCAGAAATACAAACACGGTACTCTTTGAAACAAACATCGCGACTAGCACGCCGAGCACCGCTGGGATAGCGAGCCGCAACCCCAAAAAAACGTCGGCATGGGCAGGGCTGCGATAGCCCGCGAGCGCCAGTCGGTGAACCAGTTCTGGGTTGGGTTCGGGCGAGAACAGCGCGCGTATGACAGTAAAAGGCTTCGCCAAATACTCTACGTTCAGAGCTGCGCGCCACGCAGGAACTTCATCCGCCACACGGCCACCCCGGGTGACCTGATCCAAGAGAGCACCTGCTGCCGATGGACGCGGCATAAGCAAGAGCACGAGGAACAGGAACCCGAAGAACAATCCGATGCCGAGAGCGATAAAAGTCATGCCTAAACCTTGACGTTAATAATTTTTCGAATTAACAAAATCCCACAGGCCATAAAAACTATGCCTGTGTAAGTCGCGATCTTGCCGATGGGGTCTGTGAACAGGTAGCTTTCCGTTTTCCAGCTGAGGACGCTCAAAATACAAAACATGATCAGGGGCATGGCGCAGAGAATCCATGCCGTGGCGCGCCCTTGCGCGGTAAAGATTCGCACCTGCCCGCGGAGCCGTTCGCGTTCTCGTGCTACTGCGGCGGTCTTGTCGAGGATCACAGCTAAATTGCCGCCGGTTTCTTTTTGGAGAAGGATGGCGGTTGCGAGGAAACGCGTGTCGTCACGAGGAACGCGGCGGACCATATTCATGACCGCTTCGCGCAAGGGAAGCCCCAGGAGTTGCTCTTCGTGAAGGCTGCGGAATTGGCTGCCAAGGGGCTCCGCAACTTCTTCTCCCACCATTTGCAGCACGGCGGGAAGCGCGTGTCCGGCGCGGAGGCCACGAGCCATCAGATCAATCGCATCGGGCAGCAGCTTGTCGCATGCGCGAAAACGTTTCTCACGGAGGATAAAGAGAAATACGTAAGGGATCACGCCCACGAGCAAGCCAGCGAGCAGCGGAAGTACGTCAGGCAGGAACAGGGAAGTGACTGAGGCCGTCAGCAGGGCGGATAATGCCGCAATCCCCACCACAAAGCTTACTGACCACGACTTGCCTGCCTGGCGGATCAAATCCAGAGTTTCCTTGGCGCCAGGAATCTGGCGAATGAGATCGCTAACGCCGGGATTCGGGCTGTACCCCTCCTCCTTCAAAATGGTGACAGGTTGTTCCTGGTCGGCGTCACTTTCCTTGACTTTAATGCTCTCCAAATGCCGCTGAACGGCCCGCTCAGTCTTCGTCGGTCTTCCCAAATAGAAGATGACCGCGAAACAGAGCGTCAACAGCAGAATGAAGAATAAAAGTGGAGGCATCTCGTTTTCCTGGTGCAGGTCTTTCTAGTTCAGTTCTCCTAGTTCAGTTCACACTGTGCGAGTGCTCGAACCACGATGCGAGCACGTTTACTCCCGAAGCGTTCAGCCGATCCGAGAAATTCGGACGAACTCCGGTGGCTGCAAACGTCCCCAGTACGCGGCCATCCGGCGAAATACCTTGCTTGTCGAACATGAATATGTCCTGCATGCTGACGACGTCGTCTTCCATGCCGCTGATTTCCGTCACATGGGTGACGCGGCGAGAGCCGTCCGTAAAGCGGGCAATCTGCACGATAAGCTGCACAGCCGAAGCGATCTGGCGACGCACGGCCTGTTCCGGCAGGTTCAGGTTCGCCATCAAAGCCATAGTTTCAACACGTGCAATCGCGTCGCGCGGACTATTGGCGTGGACCGTGGTCATAGAACCATCGTGACCGGTGTTCATGGCCTGCAACATGTCGAGCGCTTCTTCGCCGCGCACCTCGCCCACCACAATGCGGTCCGGACGCATACGCAAGCTGTTGATGACCAGTTGCCGCTGCATGATTGAGCCCGTGCCCTCGATGTTTGCCGGCCGGGTTTCCAGCCGCACGCAATGCCGCTGTTTCAGTTGCAACTCAGCGGAGTCTTCGATGGTGACGATGCGTTCCTTTTCGGAGATGTATCCGGAGAGCACGTTCAGCAGCGTGGTTTTGCCAGCACCCGTGCCACCGGAGATCACAATATTGATTCGCGCCATGACCGCTGCTTTGAGCAGTTCGAGCATCGGTTTTGTGAGCGTCTGATTCTTGAGCAGATCCTCTTCGGTGATTGGGATATGGCCGAAGCGGCGGATCGAGACATGCGGCCCGTCGATCGCGAGAGGCGGAATGATTACGTTGACACGCGAGCCATCCGCAAGGCGAGCATCAACCATGGGAGAAGATTCATCGACACGGCGGCCAACGGAGGAGACGATCTTGTCAATCACGTTCATCAAGTGGGCGTTGTCCTTGAACATGATGTTGCTCTCTTCAAGGATTCCGCCGCGCTCCACGTAAACTTGACGGGGACCGTTTACCAGGATGTCGTTGACTGTAGGGTCCTGAAGCACAGGTTCGAGCGGACCGAGACCGAAGACCTCGTCGAGCACTTCAAGAGAGAGTCGCTCGCGCTCGCGTCCACTGAGAGGCGTTTTTAAATTCGAGATTAGGTCCTGAATAACCAAAAGGACCTGATTGCGCGTGTGATCGTCGCGCTGATTCGCCACCCGTTCGAGATCGACCCGGCTGATGAGATCGCGGTGAACGCCCGACTTCAGTTCCTGGTATTCCTTGAAGCTGAGGCCGGTACGCTTAGTGTCACCCGTTGGCACGTTATTGGCGCTTCCGAATGGCGACGAGATTGAATTGAATTCACCCATACATCCCTCTCACTACCTGCCCAGGAACAGAAAGCCTGAGCTTTCCTTTTTCTTGCCGGCCTTCTTGTCGACGGTTGTCGTTCTGGCGCCAAGCTGGGCAGCCAGATCGGAAAGGCTCTTGGCGACGTCAGAGGTTGAAAGTTGCGCAACCGGATCGCCACCGTTAATTGCCTTGACGATGTGTGCGTATTGATTAGGAATTTTCCAGTAAATTTTTTGCCCGAGCGTTTTTTCGATTTCGTTGTCTGAGATCAAAGACCGCTTCTGGTGCCGGTTCAACACGATACGCAGCCGCTCTGGCGAAATATCCTTTCTCGTTAAGTAGCTGATCTGGCGAGCGATGTTGCGAAGTGCAGAGACTTCAGCGACCGTGACCATATGCAGATGGTCGGAGTGGCGGATCATTTCGAGGTTCTCGTCACTCAATTCAAGCGGCAGGTCGACCAGGATGTAGTCGTAACGGGAGCGCAGGAAATCGAAAGTCTGCGCAATCGAGCCGGGTAGAAGCCTTCGCGGAGTGTCATTGCCTTCCGGCGCCGGAATGAGGTCGACTCCGCTGGAATGGCGAGCCAGGAAGCTTTGCAGAAGCTCGCCGTCAAGGCGATCGGTGTTTTCGACGAGCTCAAAAAAGTGATAGCGATGACGAGTCACGCCCAGATATAGCGCAGCGTCTCCGAAATCGGGATGCAGATCGACGATGAGTGTGCGCTTCGAGAACGAGCTCGCCAGCAAGGCTCCTAGCTGCGTAACGATGCTGCTTACGCCGCATCCCCCCTTTGACCCCATGAAGGCGAGCACCTGCGCGCGCGTCGTCTGGGTGCGCTCTTTTCTCCGGCCGCCCACACGCGCGACCGCATTTAGCAGTTGCTCACGACCGATTGGCTTCAGCAGATATTCGCTGCAGCCGCTGCGCATGGCCTGGATGATTAGGTCTGGCTGAGCATCAGCCGAAACGGCAAAGATCGCCGTCTCCGGTGAGGTGCTGTGAATGTTCTCCGCGGCAAGCGCCGCTTTGCGGCGGTCGCGATCGAAATCAACAATGCAGATATCCGGCGCAGGGTTGCCGAGCCATTCAGCGGCGGATTCGGTTTCGCGCACGCGATATTCAGCTATATGCGAGCGCAGCTTGATAAGCGGGGCGGAATCTGCGAATGACTGCAAAACCGTCCAGGTCTCCTCATCGAGGCAGATCCCAATCACCGAAAGCGGCTGGCTGCCTGAGAAGCTCTCACGATGTTCCGTGTTGAGCGCGTCTTTAATGGAAAGCGGATTCATTTGGGACTCGATGGGGGCTGGGTTGGGTTGCTGTTCTGGGAAGCTGAGGCGGGAATGCCTTTATCGAACTTTGGAGTTTCTAAAAATTTGATCGGGCTCGCCGGAGGCAACGCCGATGGGGTATTCGCCTGCACGGGATCGACAACACGCGGCGTTACCAGCACCATGAGTTCGCTGTTGCTGCGGTTGATGGAGCGCGATCGGAAAAAGTTGCCGAGAATAGGGATGTCGCCAATGCCCGGAATCTTGCTGAGCTGAACGGTGGCGCGGTTGTCGAGCAGGCCGGCAATTCCGAATGATTGTCCGTCTTTCAATTCAATCTCTGTTTCCGCGCGGCGAGTGGAAATTGCCGGAACCGTAAATCCGCTGATCTGCACCGCCTGCGTGAAATCGAGCGTGCTCACTTCCGGAGCAATATGCATGCGGATTACCTTGTCCGGCCCCACCGTCGCCGTGAAATCCAGCTTCACGCCGAATGGCCGGAACTGGATGGTGACGGCACCGACGTTGGATCCCCCTTGAACCACAGGAAAAGGAAATTCGCCGCCTGCCAGGAAGTTCGCCTTTTGGCCATTCAGAGCCATCAGATTTGGCTCGGCAAGAATCTGCAGAACGGATCTGGTTTCGAGATCTTGAATGGTCGCGCCCAGGTTCAGGTCGGGACGGAAAAGAAAAACATTCAGCAAATTTTGAAGCTGATAGGTGCTGGTGAATCCCTGATTCGTGCCGCCGATGGAATTTGAGAGCTGTCCGTTGATCGACGGCGGCCCAAATTGTTGCGTCGAAATAGTTCCCGGAGTGTTGCCAATTCCAGTGCTTAGGAAGTTGATTCCGAACTGTTGAAGCTTCGTGCGATCCACTTCTGCGAACTTGACCGCGAGCAGGATCTGTTGCTCGTGCACCGGAGCGATAGTCAAAGAATTTACGACGCCGGTGGAATACGCGGTCGCCATCTTTACGACGTCATCTGAAATTTTCGTGTCTGAGACGGTGCCGGTCAGGATCAGATGCGCGCCGTCGGTCTGGATATTGATTCGCTGACCAGGGAACGTTTGCTCGATGGCCTTCTTCAGATGAGAGATGTTGACGTCAACCGTCACATCGAGAATCTGCGAGTGTCCGGAGGAATCCCAGAGAATAAGGCTGCTCGATCCCGGAGCTTTACCTTCCACAACAACCTGCGACGGCGAGGTCGCGACCGTATCGATGACGGCTGGATTGCTGGTCAGAACTCGCGAAACCGGCGCCTGCATGTTGATCACGACCGACTTGCCGACAAAGACGTGAAGGGCCTGACCTTCAGTCTGGGCCGTGGCTGGCGGTGCTGCGAAAAGCACGGGCAAAGCCAAAACGACCGGCAGGCCCTTCATTTTTCCCCACGCGGTAAGTTTCATTTGTTGTCTTGCGGTACGGAATCCTCGTCTTTAAAAGTTTGTTCCGTCTTCTTGGTCCCCTGGATTACTTCCAACATGTACAGCGGCTTCGCTTGACGCGGAGTATGCCGGACAGCTTTGGCAACAACTGCGGGTTTCTCACTTGGGAAGACGTCTTCGAGCCGCGTCGGCTGGATGGCTTCTTCCTTCTGATCGGCGCCGCTACGGAGCAGGAACTGAATTTGTCCCTGGCCGCTGGCCAGTTGAAGCTTTTGCGCGTCAGCAGGAGTCAGCAGCACAGTGACGACGTTGACGCTGTGCGGCTTGCCCTGCGGGTCAGGTTCGATGGTCTGTCCGGCGGT
>DAIPJJ010000049.1:19094-24778 GCA_036770325.1 Terriglobales bacterium | reverse complement strand
CCGCTGCTGCATTTTTCAAAGCGGCTGGAGGTGCTTATCTGGCCGCTGAAAAGGTCTTGACAAACCATGTTCGATCTTTGCTGCGGCAGCACAATCAGCTCACGAGTTTTGTTGCGTGCAGCCCTGCCTTTTCATATTCTTCGCATAGGTCATGACCGCCGCGATCGCCACCGGACCCGAGCAACTGCTGCTCGAACTGTTCGCGATCTTTGTCTCTGCGAAGGCGGTCGGCGAGCTTTTCGAGCGGATGGCATTGCCTTCGGTCCTAGGTGAAATCCTGGCCGGAGCGCTCCTCGGCCCCTTCGCTCTGAACTGGATCCCAGCCAGCGACATTATTCACTCCGTCGCGGAACTGGGGGCAATTTTCGTGCTCTTCAGCGCCGGACTTGAGACCAGTCCCAGCGAATTGATTCGCATTGGCACTAAATCTTTGCGAGTGGCGCTTGCTGGCGTGATCGTCCCGTTCGTGCTCGGATTCGTTTACATGAAACTGCGGGGCGACGTAACCACCGAGGCGGTCTTCGTGGGCGCGGCCATGGTAGCAACCAGCGTAGGCATCACCGCGCGGGTCTTCGCCGACCTGCATCTGCTTTCTACGGATACAGCCAAGATCATTCTGGGTGCCGCAGTTTTCGACGATATTCTTGGCATGGTGCTGTTAGCTGTTGTGGGCGGACTGGCTTCGGGTGGCGTGAACTGGCTGCACATGGGCGTGCTGATCTCAGAAGCTGCCGGGTTCGCGCTGTTCATGATGTTCGTTGCGCCGCGTATTGTGCATCGCATTGAGCCCGGCGTAGAGCACCTCTCGATGCAGAATGCATCGCTGGTGGTCGCGCTCTCGATCTGCTTGTTGCTCTCGTGGCTTGCCGTCAAGATTGGCATTGCCGCGATCATCGGCGCATTCTTCGCAGGACTTGTGTTTGCCGACTACTCTCCGCAATGGAACTTGATCCCCCGTGTCGCAGGGATCACGGAATTTCTGGCGCCATTTTTCTTCTTCACGATTGGGGCCCGCATCGATGCGTCTTTGCTGACTCGGGACATTCTGATTTCTGCAATGGTCATTTCTCTGCTCGCGGTCCTGTCAAAACTTATAGGATGCGGCCTGCCTATGCTAGGCCAGGGCTGGCGCCAGGTTCTGCAGGTTGGAACCGGGATGATGCCGCGTGGCGAGGTGGCGCTAATCGTGGCCCTGGTTGGTCTGCAATCGGGGATTGTCACGCAATCGACCTATGCCATTGTTGTGCTCATGACCGCCGTGACCACTCTTCTTGCGCCGCCGATTCTGCGCGTGCTGTTCCGCCGTGAGATCGAACAGCGGCAGGAAGAACACATGCCCGCTACAGTCCAGTTATAATTCCGCTTCACGATTACAGGCATGGACCTAACAGGACGAACCGCGCTCGTGACCGGGGCTTCACAAGGTATCGGTCGAGCGTGCGCATTGAAATTGGCGAAGTGCGGCGCGAACGTAGCACTTTTCGCCCGCAATCAGCAAAAACTCGAGGAAGTGGCCCAACAGATTAAGTCAGAAGCGGAAAGCTCGGGTCCCAGAGCTTACGCGTGCGACATTTCCGACGAAGATCAGATCAAAGCCACATGCAAGTCCGTGATCGCCGATTTCGGCAAGATCGACATTCTCGTGAACAACGCCGGCATCACCCGCGATCAACTGGTCATGCGCATGAAACGCGCCGATTGGGACGCGGTGATGAACACGAACCTGACCTCCGCATATTTGTGCACGCAGCAGGCGATCAGTTCCATGCTTAAGCAGCGCTGGGGGCGCATTGTGAACATCACTTCTGTTTTCGGACAGATGGGACAAGCCGGCCAGGCGAACTATGCAGCGTCGAAGGCCGGCCTGATCGGGCTTACGATGGCGATTGCGCGGGAAGTCGGATCGCGCAACATCACGTGCAATGCGGTTGCGCCGGGATTCATTGAGACTGCAATGACTGAGGTTCTTTCGGAGGAGTTGAAACAGAGCGCGCTGAAGATGATTCCTCTAGGCCGAGTGGGCAACGCGGAAGAAGTTGCAAATTGCGTCGCGTTTCTTGCATCCGATGAGGCTGCTTACATTACGGGACACGTTCTGAATGTGAATGGCGGAATGCTGATGGGATAACGTCCACAGTAGTCGTCCTCTGTGGCGTTCCTCTGTGTTCTCAGTGCTCTCTGTGGTGAGGATTTTGCTTTCCAGTGTTGAGGGTAGTTCCAGACTGACAAACCAGGCGCGAAGCAGAAGTTATGGGATCCGGAGAAACAGGATGGGTTGCCTCAGCAAGCTCGGCGTGCGCTGCCCTGAAAGATTTTGACTTTCGACGAGCCGAATCTCGCGAGCAGATTGAGGCAATTCGCGGCCTCTTCCTGGAATACGCGCGATCGCTGGGATTCAGCTTGTGTTTCCAGAACTTCGATGCGGAACTCGCAGCCTTGCCAGGGGACTATGCACCGCCCGGTGGAAGACTCTTTCTTGTGACTCGCGGGGGCGAGCCGGCAGCCTGCGTTGCGCTGCATAGAATCGACGAAAAAGTTTGTGAAATGAAGCGGCTCTATGTTCGTCCACAATTTCGGGGCAAAGGCGTGGGCCTGGAGTTAGCCAAGCGGATCATCGCCGATGCCCGCGGGATCGGCTACAAGAAACTCCGACTCGACACGGTCGAGCCGGTGATGACAACTGCGGTTGCGATGTACCGTAGATTGGGATTCCGTGAAATTCCGCCATACCGCCCGAATCCCATGGCGGGCGCGCTGTACATGGAACTTGAATTGTGACCGCTTTGTGTAGGAACTATGAGAGGAAAGCAAATGAAATCCATTTTGGCAGTCTTCGTTCTCCTGTTTACAGTCTCCGCCTTTGCCGCCACGTCCAAAGACGTTACTTATAAAAGCGGCGACGACACCGTAAAAGGGATTCTTTACAGCCCGAAGGGAAAAGGGCCTTTCCCGGGCATTATTGTCATTCACGAATGGTGGGGACTGAATGACTGGATCAAAGAGGAAGCATCGAAGCTTTCTGATCAAGGTTATGTGACGCTGGCAATCGATCTCTATCGCGGGAAAGTCGCCACTACGCCGGACGAGGCGCACGAGATCATGCGCGGAGTGCCTGAGGACCGCGCCAATCGGGATTTGAAGGCGGCGTATGAGTATCTGGCCTCGCAATCGAACGTGAAAAAGGACCGCATTGGGGCGATCGGCTGGTGCATGGGCGGCGGGTACTCGCTCGATGTCGCGCTGCTGGAACCGGATCTGGCCGCCGACGTAATCAACTACGGCCACCTCGTCACCGATCCCAACGAGATCAAGAAAATTAATGCGCCGATTCTCGGATTATTTGGTGGGCAGGACCGCGGGATCACTCCTGACGACGTAAATAAATTCAAAGCGGAGATGGAGAAGCAGGGAAAGAAGATCGACGTTACGATTTATCCTGACGCGGGGCACGCCTTTGAAAATCCGAACAACAAAGATGGGTATCGTCCGAAAGACGCGCAGGACGCCTGGAACAAGACGGTTGCGTTCTTTGAAAGTACGTTGAAAAAATAGTTGAAAGAATTGGTGAGCTCATCTCACTTGTGAAAATCCTTTGGATTTTCCGAGCATGGATGAGTGTAGGCGAAAGAGAAATAAGAACAAGCGCGTGCTTCTTACCTTGCAACTTTTCGCTTGCCATCGTGTACTACTCTGATTACCATTCACGCTGACCCTTTCGATGAACATTGGGGACACAATCCGGAGCTTCCGCTTGCAGAAGGGAATGTCCCAGGGCGACATCGAAAAGCGGACCGGGCTTCTCCGCTGCTACCTATCTCGGGTCGAAAACGGCCACACCGTTCCTTCGCTCGACACGCTTTCAAAAATCGCGGGCGCAATGGAACTCCCCCTGTCACATTTTTTTGCCGAGCCGGGCAGCAACAATGGATCGAAAAATCTTCCTCAGCTCTCTGACGACGAACTCCGTTTCCTGACGCAGATTCGCCGCTACTCCGGCAATTTGAACGACAGCGACCGCAAGCTGGTCATTGCCATGGTCAGGAAGATGGCAACGAAGTAGCCCGAGCTTTTAGCCATTAGCTTTTAGCTCTTAGCTGATCCTGCTCACGCAATCTCGAGGGGCTCCGATGCTCTACCGTATTGCTTTGCGGACTTCGCGATTCCCTTGGGGTGCTTTGCGGTTAAATCTTTTCCTCGACCAACCACTTCAAACCTTTTAACCGCAGAGTTCGCAAAGCTTTCGCAAAGACCGCAAAGAACACGTTCCCAGCAATTTCTGCTCCCACCCGGATCTGGACCCGGTGAAGCTAAGAGCTAAAGGCTAATCGCTAAGAGCTGGACTACTTACTTTCGTCCCATCCCTTTCGTGTCCGGCGGGTATCTCGTCGTGATTACCGAACTCACCTAGACTGACGCCTAGCCTGGAAACCACCGATGACCATTGATGAGGAACTGAATTTGCTCGAGTCGCATCTGCGGCGGCTGAAGATTGAGTACGAGGTTTACTTCAGCAATCCGCAGAAAAAACCGCCTTCCGACCTCGAATGGAAGGTGGTGTCGTTGCTGCGCAAATTCAGTGATGGCGGCGGGGGCATGAAACTTTCGCATCGTTTTCGCTACAACGAAATGGCCCAGCGGTACGCGATCTACAGTGACCTGTGGCGCAAGAAGGGCCGTATTCGAGAAGAAGGTTACCGGCGTCCGCAAGATGCGCTGCTCTCCGTGCAAGGGGTACGCGAAGAAGAGCACGAGCATGGGCACAAGGTATACGGAGTTCACGCCCATCCAGACACGTTTGCTATCGACTGGTCAGATCCGAAAGCTGAGCACGACAAGGTCGAGAAGCTTTTCTCCGCGCTGAGCGAAGCAAAAAAGAAGGCCGGCGAGAACGTCTCCGGCTCGCTTGAAAGCTTCAACTCCTTCGTGCAAAAGAAGACTGCAGAGATCAAGAAGCAGTACAAGTGCGAGCGCGTCGAATACTCAGTCGACATTGCCGAAGGCAAAGTGAAGCTGACCGCGAGAGCGAAGGCGTAATTCTGCACACCCACGAGACTTCATTCACGGGAAGGGCGCGAGTTTACTCGTGCCGATGACAACCCTTTCTACCCTGTCATTCCGAGCGGAGCAGAATCATTCGCTTGCGAATGATTTTGCGGAGTCGAGGAACCTGCTGTTCGCGACACTTTGAAAGCCGTTCGCCTCAGCGGCTAAAGTCGAAATTCCCATTGCCTGTACGGCACGAGTAAACTCGTCCCCCTTCCCGTTCTTTCAGGGGAAATAGATCCCGGTGCTCTGTTTCTTCGTTTCTCCGTTTTCTCCGTTTCTCCGTGTCTCCGTGTGATAGTGCTCTTGAAGCATCTACCCTCTTCGTGCGATAAAATTCTCCTTCCACTTCCCGAGCCGAGGCCGCAATGTCCCACAAAATCCAGCGCGCAATTCTCAGTGTCACCGATAAAACCGGCGTAGCCGACTTCGCCCGCAAAATCGCCGGAATGGGCGTTGAGCTCGTCTCCACCGGAGGTACCGCTAAGCTTCTGCGCGACTCCGGCGTTGCCGTGAAAGACATTTCCGATCTCACCGGCTTTCCCGAAATGCTCGATGGGCGAGTGAAGACGCTGCACCCCAAAGTTCACGGAGGCATTCTTCATCGGCGCGAGGATCCTGCGCACCGTGCTGCCGTTGCC
>DAIPJJ010000049.1:0-19084 GCA_036770325.1 Terriglobales bacterium | reverse complement strand
ATGGCATCGAGCCCATCGACATGGTCGTGGTCAATCTCTATGCCTTCGAGAAAACCGCCGCCAAGCAGGGCGTGCACTTCGAAGAGTTGATCGAGAACATCGACATTGGCGGCCCGTCGATGATCCGCTCTGCCGCAAAAAATTTTCACGATGTTGCGATCGTGACTTCGCCAGCAGACTACGACGTGATCGCCGACGAAATGGCCCGCTCCGGCGGATCACTTTCTTCTGAGACCAAGTGGCGTCTCGCGCAGAAAGCCTTCGCCACCACTGCCGCATACGACTCCGCTATCGCCTCAACTCTCGAGCGAGTTCATGCCAATGGAAATTTTCAGCTCAAATCCCAGGAAAGATTCCCTGACACTCTTCGCCTCTCGTTCAGAAAAGTCGCCGACCTGCGTTACGGCGAAAATCCGCACCAGAAGGCCGCCATGTACTCTGATGGATCGGACGTGGGCGTCGCCAACGGCCGCCAGGTGCAGGGCAAGGAGCTGTCCTACAACAACATCGTCGATCTTCAGGCTGCGTGGGACCTGGCGCAGGAATTCGACCAGCCTTTTTGCGGAATCATCAAGCATACGAATCCATGCGGTTCCGCTACTGGAACAACTCTCGCCGAGGCTTACAAGCGTGCGCTCGAGTGCGATCCTGTCTCCGCGTTCGGAGGAGTGATCGGCGTGAACCGCCCCGTAGATGCTCCAGCCGCGGAAGAAATGGCAAAATTGTTTTTGGAAGTGATTGCCGCGCCGTCTTTCGAGAAGGCCGCTCTCGAGAAGTTTGCCGCAAAGAAAAATCTACGGCTCGTCGAAATCGTAAACAGTCCGCAGAGGTGGGTGCTGAAAAACGTTTCCGGCGGCATGCTGGTACAGGACACCGATCTTCACCGGCTCGGCGACTCAGATCTCAAAGTCGTCACCAAACGTCCGCCAACGCCGGAAGAAAAGCGCGCGCTGCTTTTCGCCTGGAAGGTCTGCAAGCATGTGAAATCGAACGCAATTCTCTACTCACGAGACGGGCAGACCGTGGGCGTGGGCGCCGGACAAATGAGCCGCGTTGATTCTTGCCGCATCGGTGCGCAAAAAGCCGTGCTGCCGCTTAAGGGCACGGTTGCCGCTTCTGACGCCTTCTTCCCATTTCCCGACGGAGTCGAAGAGATCGCTAAAGCGGGCGCTACCGCCATCATTCAACCCGGAGGCTCCGTCCGAGATCAGGAAGTGATCGAAGCCGCCGACCGGCTCGGCCTGGCAATGATCTTCACCGGCGTTCGTCATTTCCGGCACTGAGCTCAGATCGAAGATGCTCAAACGCGCACTACTCCTGGCGGACTTGTCCGTAGTTGAGCACGCTGACAATCCCTACGCCGCCAACAATATTTCCGAGCGTTGCCGCCGCCAGCCAATGCAGATACGCGGGAACAGAAACCGATCCTGCCATCGCCGAGGAGAGAATCTCGCAACTGGTCACGATGCAGTGCGCAAAATGTCCGACGCCGACGATAAACGTGAGCAGCCAGATCATTGCAACCTGGCCGATGGTCCAATGGCTGGCGCTGACCATCCACGCGACAAGCGCGATCAGCCAGCCGCCGACTACGCCACTCCAGAACAGATGACCGAAGCTGCCCGGAGCGGCCTGATTGCCAAGTTCAACCAGCTTCGCCTGGATCTCCGGACGCAACGCGGTCGTGTAGATGCATAGCGCTGAAAACAGCACCGCGCCGGCGATATTCGAGCCGAACACTACGCCCCACAGACGCAACGTCGAGAGCACGTGCTTGCGCTCGTCGAGCACGAGAACGACCGGGTAAAGCGTGTTTTCGGTGAAGAGCTGCTGGCGGCCGATGATCACCGCGATGAAGCCGATCGGATATATCAGGTACGCGACCAGTTCCTGCCAGCCTCCATCGCCAAGAGTGGCGCGTACTGAGGCAACAGCAATGCCGGTAATGCCGAGCGTGATGCCGCCTGCCAAGCCGGAAAACATCAGCCCAAGCAGCGGTCGTTTCAGTTCGGCTCTGGCATTTTCGGTGGCGGCGTCAAATATTTCAGTCGCAGTCAGACGCCGGCTTTCGGGAGTAACTTGCTCGGTTTCAGGCACCGCGATTGGATTCGGGTAGCTCGCCTGGGTTTGTACCCGTATCGTCGACTATTCCATTAGCGATCGCCCAAATTCGTGGCCATTGTGGTTCACAAACCAGGCACTCAGTCCTCAATCACGCTGAATACGTGATACAACTTCCTGTGATTCTCCTTCCGCACAGGCATTCCCAAATCGACGCGAGCCAGCTATGTTAAGGGCCGCGCTGATTTCTCTTTCCGAGAGCCGCAGAATGCGCTCATGGGCGGAGAAATCATCACTCGGGCAGCGCATTTCCGGACGATTCGTAGCCGGTACGCAGATTGACGACGCATTGCGCATCGCCGCCGCACTGAACCAGGCCGGTCTGAGCGTTTCTCTCGACAACCTCGGCGAAAACGTAACCACCGCGGAAGAGGCCCGCGCAAGCGCACGCCTTTACGAACAGCTTCTTTCCCAGATTTCTGACCGTGGCTTGAACGCGAACGTGAGCCTCAAGCTGACGCATATGGGCATCGACGTTGATCCGCAACTTGCGCGGCAGCATGTTTCAGCTTTGGTGGCGAAAGCTGCGGCAATGACTCCGCAAAATTTTGTTCGCGTCGATATGGAGGGCTCGGCATACACGCAGCGAACGCTCGACCTGGTGCACGACCTGCACCGGCAGCCAGGGAATCAGGGTTGCGTTGGTGCTGTCATCCAGAGCTACATGCGACGTTCCGAAGACGACGTTGCGAAATTGATGGCGGAAGGAATTCGTGTGCGGCTTTGTAAGGGCGCATACAAAGAACCTTCGGAGATTGCATTTCAGAAAAAATCAGAGGTCGATGCCAACTACCTGAAGCTGATGAGAATATTGCTGAAGAGCGGCAGCTATCACGGGCTCGCGACGCACGACGAAAAAATGATTCGCGCAGCCCAGTCGTTTGCGACAAGGGAGAACATTTCGCGAGACGCGTTCGAGTTTCAGATGCTGTACGGCATTCGGCGAGACCTGCAGCGTTCTCTCGTGCGCGACGGTTGGCGAATGCGAGTGTACGTGCCGTTCGGGACCGAGTGGTATCCGTATCTCATGCGGCGGCTGGCGGAGCGGCCAGCGAACTTGCTCTTCGTCGCAACAAATCTGTTCCGGCAATAGTCTTTCCAGCAAGAGGCGAGCCTGACCTGGAGGGTGCTCCGCCGAAGACTCGCTAGTGGGGCGGACGGGGAACATACCTTCCGGGGCCGGTGGAAGGTGACTGCGTTTGGTTTCCCTGAGCCGGTGCCAGTGGCAGACGTGCGGCATTGTTCAAAATCTGCCGTTCCTGCGGGGAGAATTCACTGAACCGGTTGGACTGGATGGCACGTTGCCGCGCATCCGGCGGCATCGCTCTCAAGCTGTCGATCGCATTTCTGACTGCTTGCTGACGCTCAGGCGGCAGGCTGCGGAACTGCGAACTCATCGAGCGGAATTCCTGCTTCTGCGTTCCCGTCAGGTGTTCCCAGGTCTCCATCCGTTGCAAGACCCGCTGCTGGCGGTCGGGAGGCAGGCTGTTGAAGCGCTGTAGCCGCTGCTCCAGTTGCTGCTGCCGCTGCTGCGGCAAACGGCGGAAGGTCGGGTCATTCTCAAGCGCCCGCCGCTGTTGATCGTATGGTTGCTCGCGATGTTGTTCCAGCCACTGCCCTGAGTGGTGGCCCTGAGCGGGCGGCCGATAAGGCTGCGGGACATATCGCTGCTGTGGCGCGGGTTCGTGACGGGGCTGGGGAGCAGCCTGGTAACGTTGCTGGGGAGCACGTTCCTGCGGCCTCTGCTGATAGCGAGGCTGGGGCGCGGGACGGTTCTGCCGTTGCTGTTGCGGTCGGGGCGCTTGCTGCCTAGAAGATTGGTTCGGCCGCAGTTGAGAATTGCGGGGCTGGTCTCCGGCAAAACACGAGACCGCTGCCAGGATCAGCCCCAGGCTGACCGAGGCAAGCTGCCGTGTGAATTTTGCCTTGACGTGCATTCCTGATTCCCCGGAGTCTCGTGCCAGCTTCGAATATCGTTCGGTTACGGATTCGCGTTCACATCTGACTGGACCTGCAAATCATCCAGCAAGTCAGAATCTGAGTCCGCATAAATGTCATGATTGTTATCGAGCGCCTGCAGATCGCTGACCGCCGTTCCCGGCTGCGCAGTAGCGACCGGCCCCGGGACATTCCTGGTTTTGTTGTTAAGCTCCAGACGGTACACCGCGGCACCGACAACCAACACAGTAGCGAGCGACGCAGCCAGCGCGGGACGCCGGGCCCAGGCGAACCACCGAGACGGTGCCTGCTTCGCCGCTTCCTCGCGCAATCGCGCGTGCAGTCGAGTGTCAAAGTAAGGTGATGGCTCGGGAGCCTGCCACTCATCGAGCAACGCCATGGTCTTGCGGAACTCGGCAAGCGTTCCTGCACACTCGGCGCAGGTGGTGAGATGAGCGTTGACCTCAGGCGCGGCAGTGGCAAGTCCGGCGGCCAGGTCCGGAAGCTGTTCGCGAATTTCAATGCACTTCATGTTTCTTCCCTTCGCCAAAAAACAAACTGTGTGGGCCGGACACTCTTGTCCGGCTAAACAAATTCCTTTAACTGAGTCCGCAGCGTTTCGTATGCGCGGAACAACAGCGACTTCGTGGCAGATTCACTCAACTTCAAAACTTCGGCAATCTGGCGATAATCCATCTGCTGATACTTGTGCATCAGCACCGCCATTTTTTGCCGTTCAGGCAGCGCTTCGACCTTCTCGCGAATTGCCTTGAGGCGTTCGCGCTGCATGATATTTTCTTCAACGGTCGGCGTCTTGTCAGCCAAATCAGGCGTCTGGCCCGTTTCTTCGTCCGACTCATCAAGGTTCATTGTGTTCTCGGGACGTTCATGCCGCGTGTCGCGGACATAATTCATTCCGAGATTGGTCGCAATCCGATACAGCCAGGTCGTAAATTTCGCGCTGGCTTCGTAGCTCGCCCGCGACCGGTAAACCCGCAGGAACACTTCCTGCGCCAAATCTTCCGCTGCCGCAGAATTGTGCGCCATGCGATACATAAAGTTTATGATCGGGCGTCGGTATTTCTGCACCAGATAATCAAAGGCGGAATCGTCTCCAGCCTTGGCGCGAAGCATCACTTCAGCGTCGGTCAGTTCGCCGGCTACAGGATCGGCCACCGCGGCAGCCGAACGTCCACCTATTGCAGGCAGCCCGTAATTTAGCGCTACACTGCTCACGTTAGAGTTAACCCGCTCGTCGTCAGAAAGTTGCGCCTCTGCTGCTTCCTGCTCTGGAGTGTATGTCTCGGCGGGAGAACTACTTACGGGCGGAGCTGCGGGTTTACTTTTCTTCCACATCGAATGCCGAAGGTTACCTGATACGGCTTCTGGGAACTCAGACCAGAGCTGATTGAGGACGGCATGGCAGGTATGTGGTCCACGCCCCCAAAGGCAGCCAGCACGTAGCCTACCACGAGGACCAGACCACCACCACGACAGTCGTGAGCTGATCCAGCGTGGAACGGCTACATGGGCATCGGCTCTGGAATCGGTATCGGCGTCGGGCCGACATCTGGGCGCGGGTCGGGAGTGGCCGGGGGGACAACATCGGGATCCACGCCTGGCTCTGGCTCTGGGTCGGGCTTAGGTTCCGGCTGTGGTTTGGGAAAAGTTGCGGGACCTATTTCGAGATCGAACATGGTGGTGCTTGCGATGCGTGGAAAGCGGGTAAGATTGCCTCAGACGCCATTCAGAGGAAGCATCTAAATTGGCGCACTCTATGCTTGAAAGTCTGCTTCCAAAGTCGGACCGCTGGCGCTTTCAAGCCGGCATGATTCTGGCCGGTGCTGCCGACGCGCTGCAAATCTTCGTGATGCCATTCTTCGCTGAGGGAGCGTTGTCACCGGCTGACGATGTTCTTGACCTTGCCGTAGCGGCAATTCTGGTGCGTCTTCTCGGCTGGCATTGGGAGTTCCTGCCCGCGATCGCTGCCGAACTCGTGCCCGGCGTCGATCTGGTGCCGTTCTGGACGTTGGCGGTTGGGAATGTCTATCGCAAGTGGAAACAGAGTTCGATCGAGGACGAGTCGAAGAAAACAGCTCAGGTGATTGAAGGCGAGTACCGCTGAGAGCGCGATTGCGTCAGTGCCCGGATTCGGGCTGTTGAAGGATGGGAGTCTCAGACCGGCAACAAATCCCATAACTCTGCCAAAGCTTGAACCATGGGCTATTGGCCAGTTTCTCGTCGTGCCGACGATTCGCAGCCGAGACATCGCTTGCAGTCAGCGGACGGATGTCCGCCGTCTCATAGAGGCGTTCCAGCTCCTCGATATCGGCTATGACCCGCTCGACGTCCATGCGCCCATCAGTATAACAATCGAGGCAGGAAGTTCGGCAAACTATCGATTCCTCCTGGTTGGACAATTTGCTTGACGGAATGGCAATCTATAGGCAGCACTGAGTTGGGCGCGTAGCTCAGTTGGTTAGAGCGCCTGCTTCACACGCAGGAGGTCACAGGTTCGAGTCCTGTCGTGCCCACCATCCGGTCAGAAGTCCCTCGGCCTGTGATCGGGCTCAAGGAATGCTGTCGAGGCCTCGCGACCTTACAGTTTTGTCCCATCGATTCCGTACGCACTCGCTAAGGCCAGCAACCCCGCTGGTTTGCGGCATCATCCCACTCCTGCAATTCCGCTGCGGAGACCGATTCTCAACAGCAAGAATTTAAGGAGAGCCATGTCGAATTCGCCAGTACAAGCCATCTTTGCAACTCTTGTCATCTGCCTCGCTAGCCTTTCCTATTCCCAAGCCCAAACGCAAGCCAGCTGCACCTTTAACATCTTCCAAGCTCCCGGACTGGTGAACGGCGTCAACGATTTCCGTACCACAGTCGGCCAGAGCAGATCGAATCCAGCTCGGGGATTTATTCGGTATTCAGGTGGCGGCGTCTCCTACTTCACCGCGCCGAATGCCACGTCAACGAACTTTACGGGACGCAACGATGCAGGAGTGAGCGTGGGGTTCTACAACACTCAGGGGACAAGCATTCCAAAGGGGGGATTCCTCCTGCAAGGCTCGAAATATACGCCTTTCACTCATCCGAAAGCTGTGCTGGGAACGGTGCTAAGTGGCATTAACAAATTCAACAGCAGCGTTGGATTCTATTTCGACTCTGCACAACACGAGCACGGGTTTAAGCGCTACAGCAATGGTGGCCTCACCAGCCTCAACTATCCTGGAGCTTCTGACACAGCTCCACTTGCAATCAACGATTCCGGGACGGTAGTGGGGACGTTCGTCGGCTCAGGCAGCGATGGGTCTTCGCATGGGTTCTTGTACCACGGCGGCAGCTGGGCTCAGATAGATGATACCCGTGGCGATCCCGGAAATACGGAACTCGTCGGAATCAGCAATGCCAATGTTATAGTCGGGTTCTTCCAACTGCTCGATAATTACATCAGTTTTCTTTACACCAATGGAGTGTTTAAAAATATCGAAGTTCCTAACGCCGATGCGACGCAGGTCACCGACATCTCTGCGAAAGGAATAATCTCCGGAAATGCCCAATACGACGACGGGAGCATAAAAGAGTTCACCGCCACGTGCAAATAGCGGAAGCAAAGATTAACGTTCGGGTGCCCACTTCTCCGCGCAATTTAGGAGAAGTGGGGTCATTGTTTCCGCTGTGCTCTGCAGTATTTGCATTTACGTTTCTCACACGAATTCGAATCCTATGGCGCCCACCAATTTCTCATCACTCCTCTTCACTGATTTGCTGGCTCAAGTATCGCTCGTAGCCCAGTTCTTTTATCTGGTGGACCTGCGCTTCGAGCCAATCAACGTGCTCTTCTTCATCCTTCAGCAATCTCTCGAAGAGTTCGCGTGACGCATTGTCACCTTCCTGACGCGCCATTTCCGCAGCCCGGTTGTACATTCCGACTGCCTCGATCTCCAGCTTCAAGTCGCTCTCGATCTGTTCCCTGACGTTCTTTCCTACGACGAGCTCAATGTGCTTCGTCATGTTTCGTGTGCCGTCCAGGAAGAGTATTCGTTCGATCAGCTCCTCAGCATGTTTCATTTCTCCGATCGATTGCTTCTTGATCAACTCGCCGAGCCGATCGTAGTGCCAGTTCTCACACATCTCAGCATGCAAAAAATATTGATTAATTGCTGTGAGTTCCTCGTGCAACGCTTCGTTCAGAGCAGCGATGACTTTGGGGTTGCCCTTCATTTCTGCCGGTCTCCTGTCGTGTTCTTGGAAACAAATTGGAATCAAGCGGTGCCGCACTTATGCGGTCCACGCGTGTCCTGAAACGGCTGTCCAGTATATAGAAAAGCCGCAAGCGGCACTTTGCACCACTCCTGGATTTTTGTGCTTCTATAATTGAGCTGACAGCATTCACTACCCGCTTTTGCAATTTGAAATCGGCTGAAAAGCTCCCATGACAGTGAACGACTTTCGACGGATCGCATTAAGCCTGGAGGGGGCTGAAGAGAGTTCCCATATGGGGAATCCAGACTTCCGAGTCGGAGGAAGAATTTTTGCCACACTGGCTGCGCAGGACAAGGGCTATGGCAACCTGATGCTCATGCCCGAACAGCAGCAGGCGTTCGTCGAAGAATTGCCAAAAATTTTCATCCCCATTCCGGGTGGATGGGGACGCATGGGCGCGACCCATGTTCGCCTGTCGGCAGTTAGCGAGGACGTTCTTACGGGGGCCTTGCGAACCGCCTGGAAGCTGCGCGTCGACAAGAACGCGAAGACAGGCAAGAAGCGCTCTGGGGCGAAGTCAACTAAGGCAAGCAGGGGAAGATGAGGTTAGTCCGCGCGCATCGGGTAGCGCTCCGGGTTAAGCGGAACGTTCAGCGCACGAAGTGAATGATCAGCGAAATCACGGCCACGATCAACAGAATGTGAATCAATCCGCCGGCCACATGAAATACGACCCAACCGAAAATCCAGGCAATCAGCAGAATTACGAACAGAGCTGCAAACATCGTCCGGCCTCCTTGCGTTTCGAAGTGAATTCGATGGGCGGAAAGCCGTGCTCAGATGCCGCCCTTAGGCGGCTTGCAAGAACTTCGTGACGTCCTTACAGGCTCTTGGCCCGGCCAAATACGCTCTGTTACGCTCAAGGGCGCTGGAGACGATGCGGGCCGTAATACAACGCGTGAGTCGTGCGCAGGTGAGCGTCGGTAACGACATTGTGGGAAAGATCGGGCCGGGGCTGCTGGTCTTGCTCGGCGTCTCGAAGTCCGACACGAACGCCGATGCGGAGTACCTGGCGGCCAAAATTCTCGGGTTGCGGATTTTTGAAGACGAGCACGGGAAAATGAATTTGTCTCTCATCGAGAGCCGCGGCTCGGTCCTGGCGGTCTCGCAATTCACGCTGTATGGCGATGCGCGCAAGGGCAAGCGGCCGTCGTTCGACGAAGCTGCGCCACCGGATGTCGCGCGTGAGTTGTACGAGCACTTTGTTTCCCAAATTCGCGAACAGGGGGTGGTGTGCGAAACCGGCCAGTTTCAAGCGATGATGGAGGTTGAACTGGTTAACGACGGCCCGGTCACGATTCTGCTGGATTCGAAGCGCGAGTTCTGACTTGAGCATTGGCAGGCGTGGGCGCCCGCCCCACACCTTCTCTGAAGCTGTCATTCCGAACCGCTTCAGCGGTGAGGAATCCGCTTTTTCAAGCCAACAGCAGGTTCCTCGAACCTAAAGGTCCTCGGAATGACAAGGGCGTCTAGGCGGGAAACAATCCAATTGCTCTAATTCGCCGACGCCACCGCGCCATTTTTCTGCGCCTCGATCCACGCCGTTACACGCTGATCCAGAACATCGAGTGGCAGCGCGCCGCCATTCAGGATTTCATCGTGAAAGGCTCGAATATCATACTTACTCCCGAGTTCCTGCTGAGCCTGCTGGCGCAATTTTAGGATCTCAAGCTGGCCCATTTTGTATCCCAGCGCCTGCCCGGGCCACGCGATGTAGCGATCGGTTTCCGCCTGAACGTCAGGCTCGTCATTCGAAGAGTGCTCGTGGAAAAAATCGACCATCTGCTGGCGCGTCCAATGTTTGTAATGCACGCCCGTATCGAGCACCAGGCGGATGGCTCGCAACAAGTCGTCCGAGAGGCGACCGTAATCCGAATACGGATCTTTGTAAAAACCAACCTCCTTGCCAAGACGTTCTGAATAGAGCGCCCATCCTTCTACATAAGCAACGAAGAACCCATGCTGACGAAAAGGCGGCAGCCCGGGCAATGTCTGCGCGATGGAAATCTGCATGTGGTGTCCGGGAATGCCTTCGTGATACGCCGTCGATTCTGCAGTAAGCAGCGAGCGATGTTCGTAGTCACTGGTGTTCACATACACAATCCCCGGACGCGAGCCATCCGGCGTGCCCTGGAAATAGTCGGCGCCCGCGGCTTCTTTCGCGCGATAGGCCTGCATGGGCCGAACTTCGAGCGGAGCCTTGGGCAAAAGTCCAAACAGTTTCGGAAGCTCAGGCCGCATCTGGTCGATGTAGCCGCGATATTTCTCGACGATCTGCTCCGGAGATTTCGCGAAGAACTTCGGATTGTTCTTCAAGGAAGCGCGGAAGGTCTTCAGATCGTTAAACCCAAGCTTCTTTGCGATCGCGAGTTGCTCACTTTCGTCTCGCTCAACTTCCTTTAAACCGATCTGGTGGATCTGCTCCGGGTCGAGGTTCGTAGTCGTCAGCCGTCGGACATCGAAGCGGTATAGGGCGTCGCCGCCGGGAAGCGACCAAACTCCGGGTTCAGTGCGGCCTTTAGGCGCGTAGTCGGTCGCGAGAAAATTCGCCAGCTTCAGGTATGCCGGTCGAACATCCTTGTCGATGGCCGCGAGAACTTCATCTTGCAGCCGCTTGCGGTCATTCTCTGGAATAGCGGCAGGAAAGTCCGTGACCGGATGGGCAAATGCATTCGCCTCGCCTCTCGGGTCAGCGATCGATTTGCACTGCTGCACTGTCTTTTCCAGAAGAAAGCGCGGTGGCATCAGCTTGTCTTTTTCGCCCTGCTGGAGCACTTCAATGGTCTGATCGAAAATCTGCGGCACCTTATGCAACCGGGCAATGTAGTCTTCGTAGTGTTTAGTTGAATCGAACGGAACTTGCGCGACAAATTGCGCCAGCTCAAGGTGAACGCCATTGAACTGATCGACTGGCATCTCGTACGTTTTGAGATCAATCCCCTCGATCTGCTGCTTGAGGCGACGCACCATGAGTTGCTGGTTGAGTCTCTCCTGCTCCGGGAAACCGGAAATATCTACTGCCTGGAAGCGTGCCAGCCAGTCTCGCGCATCGTGCTTTTGCTGCTGCACGTGGGCCAGCGAGTAGTCGCTCCAGAGATCGTTGTACCGGTAGTCACCAATAATCGTGGCGAGTTCAGGGCTCTCGCGCAATTCATATTCCCACTCGTCGCCAAGAAGTTTATTCAGTTGGGCGCGACGGGCGTCGACGGTTTCGCTGTCCGCAGCGCGCATGGAGGGCATTACAGGAAAGATGAGCGCGAAAAGAATGACGAAGGAGATGGAGGAAAAAAGTCGATTCATGGATGGCAGCTCCTCACTGCGGCAGCAAACGGGCATTTTACCCGAAGCTGCCGGCTATGAGTGCGATCATTCCACAGCGAGATCGGCGACTTTCAATGCCTCAACGCAGGCGCGTACATCATGGGTGCGAATGATGTGAGCGCCCTTCAGTGCGAGCGCCACTTCAGCTCCCAAGGTGCCGAAAGAGCGATCGTTCGCGGCTGCATCTTTCCCGTCTCGCGCCAGAGCACGCCCGACGAACGACTTTCGGGAAACGCCTGCGAGCAGAGGAAACCGCAGATCGTGAAATCCGGCGAAGTTCCGCAACAGCGGAAAATTTTCTTCAAATCGCTTGCCAAAACCGAATCCGGGATCGAGCACAATGCGGTCTCTTCTGATACCGCTCCTCACGGCAGCTTCCGCGCACTCGCGCAGCTCTCGTTTCACCAGAACAACCATGTCGGAAACCGTCGGCAATGACTTCCATTCATCCGGCCGCCCGCGCGTGTGCATCAGAACTACTCCGCAGCTCAGCTCACTTAGCGTCCGCTTCATCGCGGGGTCCCATTGCAAGCCCGAAACATCGTTCACGATTTCGGCTCCGGCTTCCACTCCCGCCCGCGCAACTTTGGCTTTGTAAGTGTCAATCGAAACGACTGCTGACGGACTCGCCTTCTTCACCCCTCTGATCACCGGCAGTACACGGCGCAGTTCTTCTTCAGCCGATACAGCAGGATTCTCCGCCCCCACCCTGGCTCCTGGCCGCGTCGATTCCCCGCCGATATCGACGATGTCCGCGCCTTCGTCAATCAACTTGATCGCGTGCGCGATTGCTGCCTCGGGCGAAAGGAATTCGTCGCCATCAGAAAACGAATCGGGCGTGACATTGACGATTCCCATTACCAGCGTGCGCTTGCCCAGTTCAAGCGAACGGCTGCCGAGGTTCCAGGTGAAGATCGGGCGCATGTAGAGTTGCGGGCTAAGCGAGATGCTTTCTCAGAAATTCCAGAGAACGTTCACGCGCAAGGCTCGCGGCCTGAGCATTGTAGCTGGCGCGGTCATCGCAGTTGAAGCCGTGCCCGGCGTCGTACCAGAAAACCTGAACCGCAGGATGAAGCTGCTGTAGCTGATCGATCTCGGCCTTGGGAATGTGTTTGTCGCGCGTGCCGAAATGCAGCATCACCGGGCAGCGCGGATTCTCTTCCTTGAAGCCGGGGATTTTGCCGCCGTAGTATCCAACGGCTGCATCCGCTTGGAGCCGAGTTGCCCCGAGCCAGGCCACGCTCCCACCCAGGCAATAGCCGATCACGCCGCAGCGTTTTACATTCTGGTCACGCAAATATTGCAGAGTAGCGGAGACATCTTTCACGGCATCGCCGAGATCAAGCCGCCGCGCGAATGCCAGACCTTCTTCGCGGTCAGACCCCTCGTATCCAAGTTCCACACCGCGCTGGACACGATCGAACAGCGCTGGAGCAATCGAAAGGAAACCATCCTGCGTATAGCTATCCGTGACGCGGCGAATATGGGAATTCACGCCAAATGCCTCCTGTACGACGACCAATCCGGCGGACGGAGGTTCACTTGGCCGTGATAGGTAAGCGTCAAATTCGTGTTGATCGACCGCTTTGATCCTTATGTTTTCGCCCATTTCCCATAGTCTCGCACAACCTTCGTTGCGGGCCAGCATCGGATACAGCAGTGCTAAAATCGACAATGTAGATGCAGCTTCGTCGACTCATTGTTTGGGTTCTCCTGGTTGGCGTTTTTGGCGTTCAGCCCTCGCCGGCAGCTACTCACAAAAAGCGCCCATCACTCAAAAAGCAGATCGAAACCATCCTTAAGCAGCCTGATTTGGCGCGCGGGTTTTGGGGAATTGAAATTGTTTCGGCAAAAGACGGCAAAGTTTTGTATTCGGAGAACGCCGACAAGCTGTTCACCCCTGCGTCGAATACGAAGCTGTTCACCACCGCTGCCGCTCTCGCGCTGATTGGGCCCGACTACAAATTTCGCAC
Source organism: Terriglobales bacterium (assembly GCA_036770325.1). Taxonomy (GTDB): domain Bacteria; phylum Acidobacteriota; class Terriglobia; order Terriglobales; family Acidobacteriaceae; genus Gp1-AA145. The sequence goes on along the minus strand of DAIPJJ010000049.1, from coordinate 5,465 downwards.
CACGATTGAAAGTAACGGTTCACTCGACAAATATGGCCGTTTATCAGGAGACCTGGTGCTGGTCGGGCGCGGCGACCCTACGCTTTCCGGCCGCGAGCTTCCTTACAACACCCACACGCAGCGCGACGCCGATCCGGTGCGCGTGCTTGAGCAGCTCGCAGACGAGCTCGCGCAAAAGGGTGTGAAGTATGTGGACGGCGATGTGGTGGCGGACGATTCCTATTTCGCTTTCGAGCGTTACGGGGAAGGCTGGAGTCAGGACGATCTGGTCTGGGCAGACGGCGCTCCGGTTTCGGCGCTGACCATCAATGACAATGTAATATTCGTGAACATCCTGCCCGGCACGCGCCCCGGCGACAAGGCCTTCGTCAGCATCACGCCCTTCGCTGACTATTACAAAATCGACAACCGTCTGATGACCACTCCCGCGGGTACTGCGCGGAGAATTTACATAAACCGCGAGCCGGGATCGACGCAGCTCACGCTCTGGGGAACCATTCCGGCCGATGACAGCGGCGCCAACGAGGGCTTGGCAATTGACGATCCTGCCGAATTTGCGGCTACGCTGTTTCGCCACCTGCTCGAAGTCAGAGGAATCGTGGTGTATGGCAAGGACCGCACGCGTCATACTGAGCTTGCCAGCCTATCGACGTTCACCAGCACGGTCGTTGCTTCGGGCGGAGGCGGCGACGAACATTCGCTGACTTCTCCTGCCGGGCCTTTGCTCCTGGCTGAACATCAGTCCGCGCCTCTTTCCGAAGACATTCAAGTCATCAACAAGGTCAGTCAGAACCTGCATGCGGAAATCCTGTTGCGCTTGCTCGGCCGCGAAAAGGGTACGGCTGGAACCGTGCAGGCTGGTCTCGAAGTGCTGCGTGGCTTTCTGAACAACGCGGGAATTTCTGGCGACGACTATTCTTTCTACGATGGCTCGGGACTCTCACGGCAGAATCTCGTCACGCCGCACGCAATCGTTCAGCTCTTGCAATATGCCGCAGCACAGCCATGGGGAAAAGAATTTCGCGAGTCTCTGCCAGCGGCCGGTGTTGACGGTTCGCTCGCCGACCGCTTTAAAGACCTCGATCCGGAGATGCGCGTCTTCGGAAAGACTGGATCGCTCGGTGGGGTTAAGAGCCTGGCAGGTTACGCAGTCACTTCGAAAGGCGAACAGTTGGTCTTTTCCATTGTTTCGAACAACCTGAGTATTCCCGCGAAGCGGGTCACTGATACCATCGACAACATCGTTGAAGCCGCCGTGCGCGACCGCTCCAAGTAACTTTACATTTCTTTGCTGCTGGCCTGAGTAGCCAAGCTTTTCTTCTGAGTACAACGTCTATAATGCTGCGGTTGACGATCTGGTAAGGAGGAACTTCATGTCGCAAGCCATTCCTGATAAGTATCGTGATCTGTTTACTAAGCGCGCATTCGCCAGCCTGGGAACATTGATGAATGACGGCTCACCGCAAGTGACGCCGGTTTGGGTGGATTTGGAAGGCGACCTCGTCGTAGTGAATACAGCCAGGGGGCGGCAGAAAGACAAGAACATGCGTCGCGATCCGCGAGTAGCGCTGGCGATCATCGACCCCGAGAACCCGTATCGGTATCTGGAAATTCGAGGCCGCGTTGCAGAGATCACGGAAGACGGAGCCGACGCGCACATCGACAAAATGGCAAAAAAGTACTTGGGTGCTGACAAATATCCTTATCGGCAGTCCGGCGAAGTGCGTGTGATGTTCAAGATTCGTCCAGAACGGACGAGCACCATGGGGTGAAGCGGCTGGTTTCGGAAATTACTTCATATAAATCAAGCAAGGAATCAGGACCTCGGCGTGCTCGGCGGTGAAATGGCTTCTTCAATCTTAGAAAAAACTTCCGATTCTAAAGGCTCGGCTCTCGACCTTGACTGGGTCCGTGCGCAATTCCCATCGTTGAAGCGCGTGGTCAACGGTCATCCTGCGGCTTATCTCGACGGGCCCGGCGGAACGCAGGTCCCGCAGCGCGTGATAGACGCCATCTCGAACTACTTGCGATCGAGCAACGCAAACACCTGCGGCGCGTACGCAACCAGCCGTGAAACTGATCAGGTCATCGCCGGCGCTCGCTCCGCAATGGCGGATTTTCTCGGGTGCGATCCGGATGAGATCGTCTTCGGCGCAAACATGACTTCGCTCACGTTCGCGATCAGTCGCGCAATTGGCCGGGAGTTGGGGCCCGAAGACGAAATTCTGCTCACCCACCTTGATCACGACGCAAACATCTCGCCATGGCGCGCGCTCGAGGAACGTGGCATTAAGATTCAGTTCGCAGATATTCACGAAGAAGACTGCACTCTGGACCTGGACGATCTCGCGAGCAAAATCAATTCGCGCACGAAGCTCGTTGCGGTCGGTTACGCCTCCAACGCCGTTGGCACGATCAACGACGTGAAAAGAATCATTGGCCTCGCGCATGAAGCCGGCGCGCTCGCCTACATCGACGCCGTGCACTACGCCCCACATGGGCCAATCGACGTGCGCGAACTCGATTGCGACTTCCTGGTGTGCTCGACTTACAAGTTTTTCGGACCGCACATGGGCGTGCTCTACGGCAAACGCGAGCACCTGGCCCGATTGCAGCCATACAAAGTCCGGGCAAACACGAATGCTGTTCCTCAGCGCTGGGAATGGGGAACGCTGAACCATGAGTGCATCGCTGGAATAACGGCGTGCGTCAACTATCTCGCAGAACTGGGCAGAACAAGCGAAGGCGTCTCTTCCCGGAGGGAATCAATACAGGCTGCCTATCGTGCAATTCAGCTACACGAGCGCGCGCTCATGAAACGAATGCTCGCTGGCTTACAGGAAATTCGCGGCCTCCGGCTCTACGGAATCGGAGATCCCGCGCGGCTCGAATCTCGCTGCCCGACGTTTGCATTGCGAATCGAGGGACACACGCCGGTAGAACTGGCAACCAGGCTCGGCGAGCAGGGTATTTTTACCTGGGATGGAAACTACTACGCCATCAACGTGACCGAGCGGCTCGGGGTAGAGCAGAGCGGCGGATTCCTGCGAATCGGATTTGTTCACTACAACACCGAGAAAGAAGTGGATCGCGTGTTGAATTTCTTACGGTCCCAAGGTATAGCTACTTAGTCCGCGTCACCTGAATCTCCGCGCAACTCTGACGATAGCTCACCGTTATTAATCGGCACTTCGGCGGCTCCTGCTTGAAGTCACAATCTCGCAAGATAACGGGAGCAGTCAAGCAATTCGCACGCACGACTGTTTGCGCCGTCGAAGGGCGGGCAGATTGTCCCGGATGTGCCGCAATGCAACCTGTACACGCCATCAAAGCCAACGCGATCGCAATCTGCCCATAACTCATTGTGAATGCCCCGTAGTTTTTCCGAAGAGATTTGTATGAACATCGGAAATTCAATTTGTGGCGCTTGTGGAAAATCACACGAAGGTCTAAGGACCTTGCCGCGGCGATTCAGAAGATCATCTGTTTCGGCACAATTGCCGTCGCCGGCAGCGGAAGTTTCTTCGTGCAGGAACTTGAGCTCGACGGAGTAGCGGCGTAAGAGTTCGTCGCGGCATTCCACGGGTATGACTCCCATTTGTACTGGCCCCAGTTTGAGCGGGTGCCGTCGGGATTCAGGACGGAGCGGAAATATTTGATTTCTTTCGTGCCGTTGTAAACCACCTGCCCGTTGACCAGTTTTCCAGCCCATTCGTAAACTCCGAGCCAATCTTCGCCGGCCGGTATGTCGCCAACCGCCGCGCCGGGAAACGGCCCCATGAAGGTATCCCGCACGTAGTTGTCGGTGTTGCGCGAGATGACGTTGCCGTAGGTTTTCGACGTGGTATCGGTCGAATCGATGATGAAGTAGTCCGTCTGCGGCCTGTGAACAGTGAACTGCCATTGCCCGGGGATTGGCGTGATGGGTGCGCTGTTCGGCGCGGAGATAAGTGAAGCGACGAGATTCGGCACCTCACCCGGCGCCGATGCAATGCTTGGTGTAAAGCTCGGATAGGTGTAGCTGATCCAACGAGGAAAGCGCGGCTGCCCACCCGTCGCCGGAGCGGTCATCTTGCCGGTGTTCCATTGCGACCATTTGAGCTCGGTCAGGAGTTCACCGATGTAGTCGTTGTGAGCGATCAGCCAATCCCACGGCTCCCCGCTTAGTCCCTTCATTTGCACGATGGGGAACGAGCCGTTCGCGTCTGGCGGGCCTACATAGGTGACACAAGGAGTCGAACCCAGCAAATAGTTGTTGCCCAAGCCAGATGCGTTCGGAGTGATGAGTGAAGCCACATCGATCTTGGATTGAGCCGAAGCGAATGCGGAAATAGCGAGCAGGACATACAGCAACTTCTTCATCTCAGAGACCTCTTTTCAAAGTGAGTGATGTACCACGAATAAGTTCCACGCGGCTACTCATGCCGGAACGATGGCCGCGAAAGGGCGGAAACTTTCTTACTTCCACCAGCGATCATGCAAAGCGATGAGCACACTGATAGCGGTGGTTAGCGCGGCGTTGACCAGCCGGTCATAGACTCCCCGCCGGACGTCGTTGCGCTCCAATACCGCGAGACGGTTTTCGATCAGGCTGATTCGCCCTGGTTGAGCGCCACCCGCAAGCATTTCCATCTTGGCCTCTAAGCGCGCGAGCTTTTCAAGCACTTCACACTGGAAATCGTTATCGGTAACGCGCACCACAAGTGGATGTTTCGTAGCCTCATGGGCGCTCACCGCTTCGCAGTTTTCGTGGGTTCGATTGGGCATAAAAGCAGCTCTTAGCCGTTAGCTCTTAGCTCTTGGCTTCCGGACGGGTCAAAAGAATTAACAATCTGTGGAAGTGATGCTCCACAAGCGGGAGTCGCAATCAGACTTGTTTGGCTAAGAGCTAAAAGCTAATAGCTAGCTCAAAAAGGCATATCCACATGCAGCGCTGTCGTGTGCCGGGAATATCTGGGCGGAGACGATGCGTCGTACTGGCGTAGGTAGTAGTCCTCTACTTTCGACAGGCGCGGCAGCGTGAATGTTTGGGTCGTAAATCGCCCAGCGAGGTTTTCGTCATTGAACTGGCCCCACCCCGAATCGCTCCATCGCACTTCAATCCCTCCGCCGCCAATAGGCGCAATCCCCGCATCGATGGTCACCATTGTCGATTCGACATCCGTGATCTGCGCGGCAGTCAGGTCGGCAATGCTCGTGATTCCGACTTGCGCCGTTGTTAACGAAGGAACATTCAAGGCCGCGCTGATGGTCGATGTCTCGAATTCAAACGACACGGACCGCGCCGCAGCATCGGCGAATTTAAGCGAGTACCAACTATGGTCACCGGCCAGATCTCGAAACTGAATCTCCACCTCGCGCACAATGGCCTGAAAGTTCGCCGAGCGCGACGGCAGATCCACATTCAGAGCATCGCCGGGAAAAATGTCCGAGGCTCCGCCGGGAAGAAAATCGCTCCACGTTTC
>DAIPJJ010000233.1:0-5749 GCA_036770325.1 Terriglobales bacterium | reverse complement strand
GAGAGCTATAACCGTCCTGTACGCGACGTTCTTGTTTTGCAAGGCGAGGTTGCGCGCCGAATCGCCGAGCAGGTCGGGATTAATCTGAAAGTGGATGCACAAAACCTCGCCACGACGGAACAGGCGATCGATCCCGCGGCCCACGAAGCATATTTGAAGGGCAATTTCTACTGGAGCACCTTCACCTGCGGTGGCTTCGAAACTGCGCTGAAGTACTACCAAGAGGCGAGTTCGCGCGCGCCGGATTTTGCGCCGGCTTACGCAGGGATGGCGGATGCCTACTTCAACCTGGGCGACTGGCGTTGCTGGCCGGTGGGGACACTGAGCAAAGCCAAGGCTGCGGCGCAAAAAGCGGCGGAACTCGATCCGCAGTTGGGCGACGCTCATGAGAACCTGGGCTCGCTGGCCTTTTACTACGAATGGGACTGGGCGAAGGCGGAGCAGGAATACTCCAAAGCAATCGAACTCGCGCCGAGCGACGCCGGCATCCATTCCGGATACTCCATTTTCCTTGTAGCAACAGGAAAGCAAGAAGAGGCGCTGGCTGAAATGCGAAAGGCGCTCGAACTGGATCCCGTAGCCGAACCGACGAACATGACTGCGGTGTATGTGTATTATCTTGCTCACCAGTTCGATAAGGGGATTGAACAGGCGAAGAAGACGCTGGAGCTGTTTCCGGAGTCGAAGGCGACGCTTCACTGGCTTGGGCAGTGTTATGAGCAAAAGAAAATGCCTAATGAAGCGATGGCCGCCTATCTGCGGTCGCGAGCGGCAAGGCCTGAGACCGCAACCGTTCTTAGGGCGGCATACAAGGAGAGCGGACTGAAAGGGTATTACCGGAAAGACCTGGAGATTAAGAAGAAGGACCTGAAGGAGATTGATCCGATAATCAGTGCCATGACAAGCGTCCGACTGGGACAGAACGACAAGGCAATCGAATCGCTGCGTGAAGCCTATCGGCAGCACTGCGACGGCTTGCAATTCCTGAAAACGGAACCGGTTTACGATCCGCTGCGGAACGACCCTAGGTTTGACGAGCTATTGTCTCGGTTGAACTTCTAGCCGCGGAGATCATCTGGGCACATTTCCATATCACATTTACCTGCCTTGGCCGACCGGGTGCTGCGGTAGTTCGTACCCTTTGGTGAATTGACACCCGTTTTTCGTGATTTAAGCTGAAATCGTGGATACAAAGACCGGCGGGGTACAAGCCGGTCTTGTCGAACTCAGCTTGCTATGGGGCATTTATGAAACGAATCTCGGCCTTGATCCTGCTTTGTCTGACGTTGGCGTGGGTCGTGCCCGCGAACGCCCAAATCTTCCGTGGCCCGGATAGCGCAAAGCGGGCAAACAAGGCCGCTGAAAAAGACCGCAAAAAAGCCGCCAAGCAACGCGAAAAAGCACTCAAGAAGTACGCCAAGGCCCAGCGCAAAGCTGCCAAACAGGCCAAGCAAAAAGGGTAGGCTCGAACCGAGCAAACGCGCCAACAATTCGTTTTTCGAACTGGGTATAGAATCATAGGCGCACTGGGCTGAATGGGGAGCGAAACGGACGCGTTCACCTGCTCGCACGCTTCCTCACTCTTATTCCTTAAATACCCTCGAAGGAATGCGATCTCTCGTGAAGTTAAAACGGAATCTCTTTCTGCGCTTAGCTATTGCTGCCGGATTTTTGGTCCTTCTTTTCGTTTCCGGAGCACAAGCGCAGCCAAGTCCGACATGGACAACTCCGACGCAGCAGGCTCGAATGGGGGACGTCGAGCAGGACTACTGTGAGCTCGATCAGCACGGGCTTGTGGTTACTGTTCTCAACGACTCCAAACACCGTCTTGACCGCCAGTCAATCGTGACCCTGCACGATCAGAAGCGCGGCTTGACAACCTGGCAGACCACTTCGCGCGAGTCACAAATGACTGTCTGCGAACTGGATTTTGGTGATTACGATGTTGAAGTCAGCGCGGTGGGTTATGTGACCGAGCATCAGACGGTCCACATAACTGGAACAATCCAGAAAGTGAAGTTGGAAGTCATATTGCATCGCGATCCCTCAGCAGTAGAGCTAAGTGCATCCGATGATCAAATCCCACGCAAGCAGCGGAAAGACGCGGAACGGGCGGTCTACGAGCTCAAGTCGGGCAATCTCAAGGACGCGCAAAAACATCTGGATAAGATCTACAAGTTTGCGCCTTCGAGCGCTCAGTTGAATTTTCTGTACGGCTATCTTTTTTTGCAGCAGCGTGATTTTGAGAAATCCGAGTCGTATCTTTCCAAGGCTGCAAGTCTGGATCCACGGCGAACTCAGACACTTGTTCTACTTGGCCGAGTACAACTGCAGCAACAGCAGAACGACGCAGCGGTAAAAACGCTTGAGCAGGCAGTTGCGGAAAATCCACGAGAGTGGATGGCGCACAATCTGCTCGCGGACGGGTACCTTCGACAAAAAGAGTATGAAAAATCGAAGCAGCAAGCCCAACTGGCGTTAGACGAAGGCAAGCGCGCCGCGAGCGTTGCCCAACTCGTTCTCGGGCAGGCGCTCGCAAATCTTGGCCATGATCAGGAGGGGATTGCAGCGCTAAAGGCTTTTCTGCAAAGCAATCCAAATGATCCCACAAAACCGCAGGTGCAACGACTGATCGCAACAATCGAACTGCGTGACTCAGGTCAGGGTGGCACGGAGCAGGTTAAGAACGGAACTCAACTCGATACGGACGTTCTGCTGGCAGCAACGAGAACGTCTTTACCTGTCAGTGCGTGGGGCCCGCCCGGCATAGATGAAGTGAAACCGCAGGTCGCGTCCGGCGTTGCCTGCCCTGCTGATCAGGTGCTCGAGAAAGCGGGCGAGGGCGTGAAGCGGTTGGTTGACAATGTGGGTCAGTTTGCGGCTACGGAAGATTTGCTGCACGAAGAGCTTGATCAATATGGAAACCCGGAGACCAAGCAGACGCGTAAGTTCGACTACGTTGCGCAAATCACTGAAGGGCCGCCCGGGTATTTCGCGTTCGAGGAGAATCGCAGCCTGCGGTATGGCCTGGCGGATTTACCTGATCATATCGTCACGCGGGGTCTCGTCAGCCTGGCATTGATTTTCCATCCTGACATGCAAGCCAACTATCAAATGACGTGCGAGGGCCTGGGGCAGTGGCGCGGACAGGCGACATGGCTGATTTATTTCCGGCAGCGGGACGATAAGCCGGCGAGCATGGAGGACTACAAAGTGGGCTCGGAAACGTATCCCATAAAGATGAAGGGACGAGCCTGGATCACGGCGGATACGTTTGAAATTGTCCACATCGAATCCGAGCTGATGAATTCTGTCCCTCAACTTACTGTGCAGCACCAGATCGCGGAATATGGCCCGGTGCATTTTCAGAAGAAGAACGTAGACCTCTGGCTGCCGCAGAGTGTGGACCTGTACCTCGAACTGAACAAGCATCGTTATTACAGGCGGCACAGCTTCGATCACTACATGCTGTTCTCGGTCGCTGCGGAAGACAAGCAAGATTTGAGCAAGATTCAGAAGAGCGGCAGTTGTTCAAGCGGCAGTTCGAGCGGCGGCGCTTGCAGTAGCGGCGCTGCGGCCAAGAATTAACATTCCTCGCTACTTAAGAACTCTCGAAATCTGGTAACCTTTCAAACTGCGCGGGCGAGACGAACTCGACGCGTTCGCTTGTTGTAGTTCCCCCACCCAGCGTAGTCATCTATGAGGAGGTCGCAATGGCAGTAAAACCAGTTCCTGACGGATATCATTCCGTAACACCCTACCTGATTATTAAAGGCGCAAGCCGTGCGATTGATTTCTATAAAACCGCATTCGGCGCCCAAGAGATCATGCGCTTCCCCGGCCCCAATGGGACAATCGGTCACGCCGAGTTGCGGATTGGCGATTCGGTCATCATGCTCGCCGATGAACAACAGGCACACTTTCGCAGTCCGGAGAGTTATGGTGGCTCGCCGGTGAGCCTGATGATCTATGTTCCGGACGTAGATAAGACTTTCAAGCAGGCCGTCGACAATGGGGCCAAAGAAATCCGTGCCGTGCAGGACCAGTTCTATGGCGACCGCTCGGGAAATCTAGTCGATCCGTTCGGGCATGTGTGGACAGTAGCAACTCATGTGGAGGACGTGTCGGCCGAAGAGATGAAGCGGCGGATGGAAGCGCTGCCGAAACCCGCGTAGTTCCAATTGGAAGTCAAAATCCCCACCCTATCTCCAAAAGAGGGAGATAAGGGTGGGGCACCCGCCAAGTTAAGATCCCGCCGTATCTCGCAAAAACAGCGAGACAAGGGTGGGGCAAACGCTTGATTCTTCTTTCGTTCGCGTTCTCGCAACAGCAGTTGTGCCTGTGAAATGCAGGCAGTGTCTATCTTGCTCGCGAATAATTCCTGATGTAGTTGGGAATATCGATTCCCTCCAGCAGGCGTGAATCGCTGATCGGGACTCCAGGCACAGTCTTCAACGGCAGAACGCCGGCCCAGACTCGAAATTCATAGTCTTCCTCGTCGTCAATCGGCGCCCCGCTTCGCACTTTGCCAGAGAATTCTTCGATAGGCACGCGAATAACTGTCGTTGCCTTCAGCTCCTTATCGTTTGGCTGACGGGCTTCATCCCAGCGGCCGGGAATAATGTGCTCCGACAGCAGGCGCAGCGCAGATAGCTTTTCATCTCGATCTTCAACCGCGTTTGCAGTTCCAAGAACAACGACGGATCGGTAGTTCATTGAATGATTGAAGACTGATCGCGCCAGCACCAGACCGTCGAGGAGCGTAACCGTGACGGAGACTGGAATTCCCGAGCTCGCGTTGCGCAACATGCGGCTTGCGGCTGAACCGTGAATATACAAAACGCCGTCGTGGCGGCCATAGCTGGTGGGAATCACGAACGGCTGGCCGTCAATGACGAAACCCACGTGGCAGATGAATGCTTCGTCGAGAATCCTGTAAACGGTTTCGCGATCGTACGCTCCGCGTTGTGGTTCGCGAACCACACGTGTACGCGTTGTGGGCGCTGATGGAACGGACATGTGAGGAGTCTCCCGGCTGTCGCGAAGAATGAAAACTGATATTAGCTTACCAACCCATTCGCTTCCGGAGCTCAGTGATGTGCGCGGTGTGGTGTTTGCCGTGCCAGGCGTAAAGCGCAAGATTTTTTTCAAGAGGCATGACGCCAAGCTCGGGATGCTTGAATGTCCGCTTCCAGTCTTCAGCAGTCAATGAACGAAGCAAGCATATCCAGCGCGAGTGCAGATTTTCCAAAAGCGCTAGCGAGACTTCGACTGGAGTGGAGCGCGTGTCATCGAGCTTTGCCCAGCGGTCTTGGTCATACGGCTTGATGGTCGGCTCATCTTCCGTGAGTGCGAGTTTGAACCGGATGTAGGCATTCATGTGGCTTTCGGGAACGTGATGCACGACCTGGCGGACGGTCCAGCCGCCGTCGCGATATGGTGTGTCGAGTTGCTGGGGAGACAAGCCGTTAACTGCTGCACGAATTGAGGCAGGAGTTTGCTCAATTTGAGAGATGAACTTCGCACGCTGCTGTTCCGAAGCCGTGCCTTCGTAGTGGAATTTCCCAATTGGGAAGCGTGGGTCGGACATTTTGGCTCCTTACGCGAGAGAAGTGCTTATGGGATGAGGGCAGAGTGGCTGGAGCCGCAATTTTTCTCCGTGCGGAGTTTTTCTGTGGACCTCAGTGTTCTCTGTGGTACGGGCTTTTAAAAACTCACCACAGAGAACACAGAGTTACACAGAGGAACG
>DAIPJJ010000048.1:0-24931 GCA_036770325.1 Terriglobales bacterium | reverse complement strand
TGCGCAAGTTACGGCACCCGTCGAGATCGCGGAAGTTAAGGGCATTTCTTGACGGGGTGAGGGACTAAACCTCTACCACAGAGGACACGCAGTTACACAGAGAACTGCTTCACAGGGGGCGCGATAAATCGCGCCCTTTCTTCTACTCCACGGCACCTCTCTCATTCCCTGGTGGAGCAGGATCGCTCGGTTGCGAATGATCCTACGATGTCAAATCTGCATTTTTCTACCGGAACTTTGTCGGACAAGAGTGTCCGACCACGCGGGCGTGAGTTATACTTCCGCGCGCGTTGATTTCAAGGTGGGAAAAAATGAATTTCAATCGTATTGCTGTTGCGATCGCAGCCAGCGTCTGCATGTTGTTGCCCTTGGCTTCGGAACCTGCCTTCGCCTCAGACAAAGACGACATCGTCGCGACTATCCATCAGTTCGCCGACAATCTGGAGCCGAAGACGATCGACAAGGCCCTCGCCGCGTGCGACTCGCCGGCTTCGGTCATCGATGAATTTCCTCCGCATGTGTGGAACTCGTGCGCCGATTGGGCGAAAGCTTTCGGTGAGTACAACGAGAAGAACGGCGTAACGGATGCCGTCGCGAAGATCGGCGCGCCGTGGAGCGTGGATGTTGAGGGCGATCGCGCGTACGCCGTCAGCCCAGCGACATACACCTACAAGCAGAGCGGCAAAATCAACAAGGAGCTGCACGCGGTGTTTACCGCGGCTTTCAGAAAAACAGACGCAGGCTGGCGCATCACTGCGTGGAGCTGGTCGAAGCACTAGGGGCGCTGAATCCAGCCAGCCGCAAATCTCTACTCATTCCACACGTACAAATAATCGGCATCGGTTGCGGTTGCAACCGTGCGGTTGGCGTTGTGCGCCGCGCGGTTCAGGGCTGAGCGCACCTTTTCCTTGCTCTCCGCGAGCTCAGAAAGCGGAATCTTCAGCGCAGTGCCGCTTCCGATCTGATCCAGGTCGGAAATGATCTTGGTGACGATCTGCTTGTGTTTACCGTTTCGTCCCTGCGGAACATCTGCCTGCGCCATGGTTCTGAAGTTCATAGGGGCTTTGTTCACTCGTGGGCTCATATGGCCTCCTCGGACAACTAACGTTAAATTAACGTACAACTAATTATAATCCACAACTGACGCTAAACGTCAACCAATTAACGTAACGGCAAGTCGCGCATCAAGCCTTGTAAATTGAGCAAGTTACGGCCCCTAAATGAACGCTGGATTTGCAAAAGAAACAGCCCGTATCGCTGCTGGCCTGCTAGTGTGGAAGATCAGTAGGAGCTTGTGATGAAGAAACTGACTAACTTCGAACAGATACCGGTGGCGCAGGTAAAAAAAATAATTGAAGGGTCCGGGGCTAGTGAGCCTCTCTACGAAGAAGTCACCCGCGTGGATCCTGCAGAGAAGGACGAACCGTACAGCATTCAGGTACTGGGCAAGATCGACAGGCCGGAGTAGTTCACGTGCAGAACGAAAAGAACAAAGACTGGAAGTCGCTGTGCGAGCGCGCAGCAAACGAGAAAGACCCGGCAACTCTGATTTGTTTGATGGAGCAAATCAACAAGCTGTTATCGGAAGAAGAGCAAGCTGCCGGAAGCATGCATTCGTAAACGCAGAACTCGATTGCGCAGGAAGCGCCTCCAGAGCGGGTTCGTTCCTGCTCACCTCCCTCAGCAAAAAGCCCTCCCGTCCGAATCACAATCGCGAATACCAGTAGTTGCTACCCAAGCTCCCCTTTAGCCGATATGCTTCGCGAAAATGGCGGGCATTTACGTTGAAATCCCAATCCGCGGTGCCATGGAGGACTTGTGGGAAAAGACCCAGAATCCCGACCTGCATCAGCAGTGGGATTTGCGTTTCTCCCAGATCGAATATCTTCCCCGGCAAGGCGACGAGCCACAGAAATTTCTTTATCGCACGCGCATTGGATTCGGGCTGAAAATCGACGGCGAGGGCGAAAGCACTGGCACGAAAACTGGCGACAATGGCGAGCGCACTTCGAGTTTGCAATTCTGGTCCGGAGACTCCAAGTCGCTGATCAAAGTTGGATCCGGATATTGGAAGTATGTTCCAGGTCTCGAGCAGCAACCAGCGGCCGAGGACGCCCGCCGCTCCACCATCAATTTTTTTACCTGGTACGACTACGAGACGCGCTTCGGAAGTCTGGGGAAATTACTCGACCGATGTTGCTTCCGGCCACTGCTCGGATGGGCAACAGCGTGGAGCTTCGACCGGCTGCGGCTCTGGATTGAAAAAGGAATTCCTCCGCAATCATCGCGCGATCGCGCACTGGTCTATACTCTCGCGCGCGGGACGGCGGCCTTCGTCTGGTTCTATCACGGCCTGGTTCCCAAGCTTCTATTTCATGACAGAATTGAGCTCGATCTTCTCGAAAGGGTGGCTCCGGCGGTGAGCGTGCGGTCTCTGACAACCATTGCGGGAGTCGTCGAAGTAGGCTTCGCATTGTTACTGGTGCTTCTCTGGCGCCAGACCTGGCTTCTGTGGCTGACAGTGGTGCTCATGTTGATTGGCATTCCTGCGGTGGCGTTTGCCGCTCCGGAATATCTCAGTTCCGCCTTCAATCCCGTGACACTGAATTTGTCTCTTGCCTCGTTCGCGGCTATCGCGCTAGTTGCCCGCCGCGACCTGCCGACTGCTGCAAACTGCGCGCGACGGCCCGCGAAAAATTCATGAGATCGATCTACGAACAAGCACTCGGGGAGAAGTTCAAGCTCTTGCACCTGCGCATTCAGGAACGCTTTGGGTTCAGCAGCAAGGACCGCTGCGGCTCAATCGGCAAAGGCACTATGGATAGACTCTGGCGCGGTAAGTTTTTCACCCTGCCATTTCTCTATATCGGAAGCTGGCGCCGGATTATGTTTCCTGAGCATGGCACCGCGATTCCGTTCACGATACGCAACTACGCCTATCTCGATCCGTTTGGGCGCGAAACGGTCACGTGGATTCGGAATTTCGAGACACGCCGGCCACGCCGTTTCGATGCCTACATGATTTACAGCGAAACGCGGGGCTGCATCGTCGATTATCTGGGCACGCATCAACATCTGGCAGTTGACATCCATGTCGACGTCGACCCGCGAGGAGGAATTTCGATCGTTTCCGGAGAACAGCGCTTTTACGAAGGACTCATAGGCTTCAGGTTCCCAATGATGTTCTCCGGTATTGCCCGCGTGCGCGAGTGGTTCGACGACAGTGACCAGAAGTTTCATATCGAGGTAAAGGTCGAAAACGAGACCTGGGGACCACTGTTCGGATATACGGGGGCTTTTACGGCCGAGTGGGTACCCATTGCTGACGGCGCAATCCCGGAGGATCTTGTCCCGGCACGTTACGAGCGCAGGGAGTAGCTACCCAGAGCAGAATTTGTGCGCCGCGCTTGACCAATAGGCGACTGGGCGTGCAGGGGCGGCCGTTCCCGCCCCGCCCGGCCAGGAATCACGTTTCGATCATGTCCAACCTGTCGGACAGAAATGTCCAACCTGCGGGCGATGCTACTCAGTGATGACCGTGGTCGTGATCATGGTCATGGTCGTGGTCATGATCGCGGTCATGATCGCGATCGTGGTCATGGTTGTGCCGCCATTCCCAGTAGCGGTGTTGGTCTTCTTTTGAGAGATGGTGGTAGTCGGTGTGAGGATTAACGTGGGCTTCGATCACCCACTGGTTGTAGTAGGTGGTCTCGCTGGAATCCCAATGATGGTGATCGTGATAGTACGGATCGTAAACCCGATGCGTGCATCCGGTGCTCGCTAGAGTTACAAAGAGGACGGCACAGGAAAGTACTGCTCCAACCCAACCGCGGCGAGAACGCATATTCCCTCCTAGCTGAATTAAACACAGGCCAGCGCTCTTGGTTGCGAACCAGCAATTCCGTGTTGCCTCAAAATTGCACAAACCTTTCGCGCAGAGAAGTCATCCCGCGAAGTTTTCCACCGCTTTTTCCTTCGAGTTCCACAAGAGAGTCCCTTCCTCCACAGGTTTCGCACAGCGGAGCGCTGATTTTTCATTGCCCGAAACGGAAGAATGCGAGACATTGCTTTCACTGCAAGCGTGAATGTCGCGCTGCCAGTGATTGCGAAAGCCGGTCCTGCGGCAGTAGCCCTGAGTAAACGTTCAGCAAGCTGAAAAGCTAGGTTGGGCGGAGGCAAAGGGACGAGCTGTCGGGCGGTTCCCAAAAACGTGAAAGCGTTGTGGGTACCCGGGCGTTGCGGCCTCCTCAGAAACGGTCTCGCTCTGCGAGACTGCGACCGGTAAACGCGATAAACGCGAGGCACCAAAAGTGCGATCGCGCTCCGCAGAGCCGGTCGGTTTCGATGAAACGTTGCCAAGCGGCGTTTCGACAAAGCTGGACGGGCTGCGGAAGACCGGCAGGCTCTTTGCGGTGTCAAAGAGCAATGAGATTCGCGCTTAGCAAATGCGGTCCGGGTGGCTGGCCTGGACCGCATTTCTTTTTTTAGCTATCAGCTTTTAGCTCTTAGCACTGAGCTGCCATCCTTGGCCACCCTGAGCAATCCTCTTCCTTAAGAAATTGCACGCGCGATGTTCTTCGCTTATTATTCGCCTCAGCGATAAGAAATGGGAGGGCTTGGCGGCAAGGCAGTCCCTTGAACGCAGGAAAAATAATTTAGGTGAGGTTTTCCGAAGCAAGTTCTCAACGTCCACAAGCGACGGACGCGTACTATCACGTTCGCCGCACATGAAAATCTCGTGAGTGAAAGGTGAAGATTTAAGTTGGCGACCGCGGACTACATCTCAACACAAGCTCTTCCCGCGAATATCGAGGCTGAACGCTCGATTCTTGGCGCAATTCTGCTCGACAATCTGGCCTACAACCAGGCTGCCGAGCACTTGAAGCCGGAGGATTTCCTGCTCGATTCGCATCGGCGAATCTATTCGCGGATGATCGAACTCTCCGAGGCGTCGCACTCGATCGATCTGATCACGCTTTCAGAGCAGCTCGCGAGGAATAGCGAACTCGAAGCCATTGGCGGCGCAGCTTACATTTCCGGACTGCTCGACGGCGTTCCCGACCGGCCAAGCATTGAGAACTACATCAAGATCGTGCGCGACAAGTCTCTGTTGCGCTCCCTCATCCACACCGCAACTGCCGCGATCGCGCGCGCCTCTGAGCAAAGCGATGCCGCTGAAGAAATTCTCAACGACACCGAAGCGCAAATTTTTCAACTTTCGGAGAAGCGCATTGGCCGCGGCTTCATGGGCGTGCAGGAAATAATCAAAGAGTCGTTTGGCTCAGTTGATGCCTTCCTGCAGCGCGGCAGCCGAATCACTGGCCTCGAAACGCACTACGTTGATCTCGACGAAAAAACCAGCGGCTTGCAGAAATCCGACCTGATCATTGTTGCCGGCCGGCCTTCGATGGGCAAGACCTCGTTTGCGATGAACATCGCCGAAAATGTTGCGATCGAAGATGGAAAGACCGTAGCGGTCTTTTCGCTCGAAATGTCGAAAGAGGCGCTGCTGCAAAGGATGCTTTGTTCGGTCGCCCGGGTTGATGCGCACAAGTTTCGCACCGGCTCACTGTGGCAGGACGATATGCGCAAGATTACGCAGGCTCTCGAAAAGCTGGGGCAGGCTCCGATCTTCATTGATGACACCCCTGGCATTACGTTGAGTGAAATGCGTGCCAAAGCCCGACGCTTGCTGCAATCAAGAGGCGCTCTCGACTTGATCCTGGTCGATTATCTGCAGCTCATGTCCGGCGGCGGTAAGCGATATGAGAACCGGACGCAGGAAGTCTCGGCGATCTCCCGCGGACTGAAAGCGCTGGCGAAAGAACTGGGAGTACCCGTCATCGCACTGTCTCAGTTAAGCCGTGCTCCTGAAAGCCGCGGCTCGGGGGATCATCGCCCTCAGCTTGCCGATCTTCGTGAATCAGGTTCCATTGAGCAGGATGCCGACCTGGTCGCCTTCATTTTCCGGGAAGAAGTCTATAAACCTGATGATCCCGAGCTCGACGGCATGGCCGAGCTGATCATTCGTAAGCAAAGAAATGGCCCAACCGGAACGGTCAAGCTGGCTTTCCTGAAGAGCTCAACCCGGTTTGAATCGAGGGCGGACGGGAGCGTGCCGGATGAGAACTAAAGCTGTAGGGATCAAGCTCGGAGGCCTTCACTGACGCGTTCAGTGACCAAGTAGGCACGCAATCTTCCAATATTTTTCCTGTGGAAAGATTGTGAATCATAGCGACCAAATAAATTATGGGCACAAAACCGACCACCTGGTCGGATGGCACAAAAGTGACAGCGCAGTGCAAGTTGCTGTCCATCACCAGATTAGGTGCAATCCTTCCCTCCACGTTACCTAAGCTTTTGAATTTACGAATCTTTAATACTTTCACGAGTTTTGCACACCCCATTCAGTGGAAATCCCCTGGATAGCAATTGAACCGATTTCTATGCAGCCTTTCCGCACGCTCCTCCCGCTGGCTGTCGGAATCACTTGGGAGCTAACTAGTTTGGCCAATGGCTTGATTTGTCCTCAAATTGTCACGACTTGTCCGCTGACTTTAGTCATTGGCAGGTACACACGTAATCTTTCGTCACATTACTTCTCGTTGCAGCATGGCTGTATTCGTCGAGGGGGAAACTTTGCTACGGAAAATTTCCAGACAAGTTGTCGTGTGCCTGTGTCTGGCGGTATTGTCAGCGACACAAATCCACGCCCAGGAAGTTCCCGGTGTCACTGCAACCAAGGTCCGCATAGGTTCGTGCTCTGCTCTCTCAGGGCCGGCTTCATTTCTCGGCATTCAAACTCAGTTGGGTGCGCTCGCCTATTTTCACCTGGTGAATGACGCAGGTGGGGTGAACGGCCGCACCATCGAGTTGAAGTCGCGCGACGATGGCTATGACCCGGAGAAAGCCCCGGGCTGCTTCGACGACCTTCTAAAAGACAATGTCTTCGCGATGGGCTTTTTCGTCGGTACGCCGACGGCAGCGAAATACGTTCCAATGGCTGAGGCAGCGAAAGTACCCGTCGTCGGTCTGTTCACCGGCGCGCAAATGCTTTACGAACCCTTCAAGCACGATATTGTCAACGTCCGCGCTTCTTATTTCGACGAGACGCGCGAACAGGTGGATGCGCTCTGGCGCTTGCGAGGCGTCCACAAAATAGGCGTGATTTATCAGAATGACGCCTTCGGAAAAACTGTGCTCGAAGGAGTTCAGCACGCGCTGACGAATCATCAGTCAGCACCCGTCGCGCTGGGCACATTTGAACGCAATACTCTCGACGTTTCCGCCGGAGTGAAGGCGGTGCGCGAAGCAAAGCCTGAGGCCGTCATCGTTGTCGGGCCATATGCCCCGGTCGCAGCCATTCTCAAGCAGGCGCACGCGTCGGACTGGCATCCTCTGTTCCTGACTGTTTCGTTTGTCGGTACAGAAGGATTGATCCGCGCCGCCGGCTCGGATGCAGAAGGCATCGTCATTACGCAGGTGGTGCCCTCTTACGACCAGGTTGATCTGCCAACCATCAAGCTCTATCGCAGCGCGCTTGAAAAATATATGTCCGGGACTTCACCAAGTTTCGTCAGCCTCGAAGGCTTCGTGGATGCTATGGTCATCGTCGAAGGATTGAAAGCGGCGGGTAAGAACCCAACACGCGAAAAGTTCATCAGCGGCATCGAGTCGCTGCACAGGTTTGATGCCGGGCTCGGCCAGGACTTCCTGTTGAGCTATGGTCCTAAAGACCATCGAGGTTTTGGATCCGTCCATGCGACGGTTATTCACCAGGGACAGGCGGTCCTGATTAAGGACTGGAAGAGCCTGTAACATTAGCGCGGTTCCCCCATCGGCAGTTGGCGTGGCAACGCTCCCAGCGCAAAGCCGCAGCTCCGCCCAGCAATTGACAAGACGAATGAAATTGAGTCTAATAAATTTTCTTCTTTGTAGTCCTGAATTGCGACCCGGTAGCAAATAATGGAAGGGAGCGCCGCAGGTGAATGTTGGAGCTTTAGTTGCGACCGAGTCGCAGCTTGGCAGGCTGAAAACAGACAGCTCAATTACCCGTCCGTCACTGATGAAAGAGCTAATGGCGCGAGGGGTGCGCATTACGGCGCAGCGCCGCGTTCTCGTCAACATCATGCAAGACTCCCCGCGCCACCTCGATGCGGCCAAGTTGCTTCAACTGGCTCAAGAGCAGGATCCCAACATCGACCGTGCCACCGTTTATCGCACCATTGCGTTGCTGAAGCGTCACGGCCTGATCGACGAACTGGATCTGATGCATCTCGAGGGCGAGAAACACTACTACGAAGCGAAAACCAATCGTGATCACTGCCACATGGCATGTTTTCGCTGTGGAGCAATCATCGAATATGCCGGTCCTGCTTTCGAAAAGTTAAAAGAGGATATGGCGAAGCAGACTGAATTCCTGATTCGCGTCGCACGACTCGAAGTCGGTGGTGTCTGCAAGAGTTGCAGGAAGGCCGCAGCTTAGGGTCCCTGGAAACTGGAATGGCAAGGAAGTGCTTTGGCGATTAGTTGCGACTCAGTCGCAGTAAGCGCCGCGCAGTTGGAAGAGCAAGTAGTGCAGAAAAACGAAGTCCCCGCAGCATCACCTTTGCAGAAGGGCTGCGGGGACCGGCGATCACCAGCCCGGCTGAGCTGGCGAACCGCCTCATTATACCCAGAGGCAGCCATCCATTAACACGAGCAACGGCATGTGTAGACGTTGATCCGTTGCCTCGCCAGAACGGAATCCCATCGACAGCTTTGCAGCTTGGAGCACGAATCGGGAATGCCATCTTTCGGAGGATAAGCACGTGCGAAGAATCAAGACAAAGAAGTCCTCGACAAAGAAGCCGCAACCAAACTGGCCGGCACCATACAAATGGGTGGCAATGGGAACACTCGTTGCTTCAACTGCACTCGGTACTCGCAAGGTCGCTTACGCATGCCCGCCACAAACACCAAACAATCCGACGCAGAATCAGGCACAAACGAAAGGCACGCTTCCAACTTTCAAGTTCAATATTCCAGCCGGTGCTCTCGGTGAAGTTCTCGATGCATTTCATGCTGCCGGCGGATGGCAGGTGACCATCATGAATGCCGGCATTATCCATGTGCCATCGCCGGGCGTGGTGGGTGTGTACACCAATGAGCAAGCGCTCGATCACATTCTCTCCGGCACAGGTGTAACTTATCGATTTGTCGGGCCGAATCTCATCAGCCTGAGATTGGCGTCCATTCAAGAATCCATCACCGTCAGCGCCGCCGACCTTCAACAAGAGCAGGTAGCCAGCGCGAAATATACGGCCGCCATTCTCGATACTCCACAGTCGATCAGCGTAGTTCCGCAGCACATCATGTCGGAGCAGAACACAACCACGTTGCGCGATACACTCCGGAACGTTGCCGGAATAAGCCTGGCCGCGGGCGAAGGCGGGGCGCAAGGCGACAATCTGACGATCCGCGGCTTCACGGCACGCAACGACATTTTTCTCGATGGGATGCGCGATTTCGGCAGCTACTATCGCGATACCTTTGATCAGCAGGAAGTGCAGGTGCTCGAAGGCCCTTCGGCTGTCACTTTTGGCCGGGGTACTACCGGTGGCATAGTCAACGGGGTCAGCAAGACGCCGCAGTTGGCCCACGCGATCGGCGGCAACATCACTGGAGGCAGCGATCAGACCCGCCGCGCCGCCCTCGACATTAATCAGCCAATTTCACAACTAGGCTCAGGCGCTGCGTTTCGTCTGAACCTGATGGGCGACGATAACAAAATCGCCGGCCGCGACGTTGGTGAATATCGGCGATACGGAGTCGCTCCATCCCTGGCGCTTGGCTTGGATGGTCCGACGCGACTTACATTCAGCTATTTCCGCCAATCAGAAGATGACACTCCCGACTACGGAATCCCATGGCTGTTCAATCGTCCCGCGCCGGTTGATCGCAGCAACTACTACGGATTCGCCCACGGGAATTTTCTGAAGACAAGTGACGACATCTTCACCACGAGTGTCGAGCACGACGTAAATGAACACATCACTCTGCGCAACACGGTTCGTTACGCTCACGAAGCACGCGATGCGCGGATTACGGAGGCCAAAGTTCCCACCACGGTGACATTAGCCACGCCGCTTGATTCCATTCAGATCACGCGCAATGAAATCAATGTTGACAGCACCGAGACTGCACTGGACGACCAGATGGACGCGGTCATCAAATTTCACACCGGCTCTCTCCGGCATACGCTGGTTACAGGACTTGAAGCTGTACGCGAGACGTCTGATCCCACTCGCAACACAATCAGTAATGTCCCTACGACAAGCTTGTTACATCCGGATGAATCGCAGACTTTTGCCGGCACATTCGCACAGAACACTGCGGTCAACGTTACCGCGTTTACGATTGGAGCGTATGCCATCGATACGGTTTCGCTAGGCAGCAAATTTGATGTCATCGGCGGCGGGCGTTGGGACCGCTTCGATGCCAACTACCATCAGCACGTCGCGCCGGCAACGGCATTCAATCAGGTCGTTAATCTTCCAAGCTGGCGCGGTGCGCTCGTTTACAAACCAAAGTCGAACGCGAACGTCTATTTCGATGTCGGCAATTCGTTCAATCCTTCTGCAGAAAACCTCTCGTTAAGCGCCGCCAGTGCGAATACTCCGCCGGAAACAAGTCTGACGTTTGAGGTCGGAACCAAGTGGGACCTTGCATCTGGAAAGTTTCTGGTGAACGGTTCCTTGTTCCGCACCGACAAGACAAACGCTCGCGAACCGGATCCCAACAATCCGCTCATAAATGTTCTGGGCGGGAACCAGCGCGTGGATGGATTTCAAGTATCGCTGGCCGGACGTTTGACTGACCGTTGGCAACTTCTCTCGAGCTACGCGCTGCTCGACACTAAGGTCATCAGTTCACAATTCTTTCCGCAAGCCATTGGGGTGCAACTCGCCAATGTACCCCGGAACACATTCAATCTGTGGACGACTTACCGGTTCCCGTGGAGAAATTTTCAAGCCGGCGCTGGCGGCAATTTCGTTGATAGACGCACTGCCAGTTCGACCGCACCTTACGATCCAACGACAAGCCTGCTCAAGGAAGTGCCCGGCTACGTTGTCTTCAATGCGATGGCGAGCTATCCCTTAAATGAGCGGGCGAGCCTGCAACTGAACCTCAACAATCTGACCAACCGCTATTACTACGATCAGATTCACCCAGCACACATCGTGCCCGGCGCAGGTTTCTCGGCATTGATGGGTATTAACTTCAAATTCTAAGTCAGGAAGACCAGCATGCTCTTGCCAATACCAGATGTACTCACGCCCGCGCAGGTCGCGGAAGCGCGACAGTTGTTGGAGAAAACAGACTGGATTGATGGCCGGGTCACCGCCGGCCATCAATCGTCGCGCTTCAAAGACAACATGCAGCTTCCCGAGGGATCGCCTGCTGCGCGCCAGATTGGTGATCTCATCCTCACTGCGCTTGGGCAGAATCCGCTCTTTGTCACCGCAGCTTTGCCGCTGCGTGTTTTTCCGCCACTTTTCAATCGATATCAGGGAGGACAATCGTTCGGAACGCACGTTGACAATGCCATCCGGCAGGTCACAGGTACCCCACACCGTATTCGCACTGACCTCTCAGCCACGCTGTTTTTTACCGGACCCGAGGAATACGATGGCGGCGAGTTGATCGTCGAAGATATTTACGGCGCCCATAGCGTAAAACTGCCGGCAGGACACATGATTCTGTATCCGGCTACCAGCCTGCATCACGTGCGCCCAGTCACGCGCGGCGCACGCATCGCCTCATTTTTCTGGATTCAAAGCATGGTGCGTGACGACGGCGAGCGCTCGCTACTTTTCGATCTCGACATGGCGATCCAGCGTATCAATCGCGACAGTCCCGACAATCAGGCGGCTGTGCAACTCACCGGTGTTTACCACAACCTGCTGCGCCGCTGGGCAGACGCGTAAAGTTCAGACTGAGACAATGCCCAGCCCAACATCTCGCAGAATTCTGTTTTGGACGCATCTCAGCATCGGAATCGTGCCGGGATCGTAATCCTGATCGTTGCCTGGTGTGATCATGGATTTCTAGTCCTGCCCGAATTGCTCATAAAATTTGTTTGAAAATAAGCCATTCGGATCGTACTTTCTTTTCGTGGCAAAAAAGTTATCTATTTCGGGGTAAGCATTTCGCAACTGGTGTTTGGAATAAAACAATTGGTAGGGCAAGTAGTAAGTTCCACCCGCTAGTTCTGCCGCGTCGATCAAGTCCACAGTTGTCTTCTTAAGAATTTCATTGCTTCGTTGGTTGAACTTGACGTTAAAGTAAAGAACAAAGCCGAACATGTCTTCTCTGGCATAGGGCAGAGCGGTCACTTCATCCTTGTGCACAGTCCGAATCGTAACGTTTAGGAGATTGGCCTTGTTCGTCTGTACAACACGTCGCAAGCTGTCCACGAATTCGGGCATAC
Organism: Terriglobales bacterium; assembly: GCA_036770325.1. Lineage (GTDB taxonomy): Bacteria > Acidobacteriota > Terriglobia > Terriglobales > Acidobacteriaceae > Gp1-AA145. The sequence goes on along the minus strand of DAIPJJ010000048.1, from coordinate 12,459 downwards.
GATCGTAGGGCACGAAATATTCTTGCAAAATATCAGTATCTTGCAATCGATTTTTTAGATATCCCATGTCGTCGTACATCTCTTCATTACGCGAAACCAGGCAGTCATCTTTCTGGTTCATGGCCTGATTGCGGGTGATGCAGTGATGAAGATGCGGCTCTGCATACTTCTCCAGCGTCCAGCGTACCCAGCGACCGAAGCCGCCCGTTTTTGAGAAGTTGATGACAAGCCTATCCACCGTCTCAAGCCTTCCCGGACTGAGCGGCGGCAACTCGCCATTGAATTGTGCTTTCGAATAAATGTGCACAGCCGTTTCTCGCAGAAAAGATTGCGGAGAAACAGAAAGACGCCCAAACACCAGCCCGATGTTGCCTTTCTTTTCGACATGATCTCGGTAATACGCGGGATAGTCTTTGTAGTCCATGTAAACTGCACGGCGGTCATACATCTCATTGTCTACAACGTTCAAATCGACATCAAGGATGACGCCGAACAGTCCGTATCCTCCGAGCACGTGCCGAAACAATTCGGCGTTCTCCGCAGGGCTAGCCCGAACGATTTGTCCGTTGCTGAGCATGATTCGCACGGAACGAACGGTTGGAGCAATCCCACCAGGGTCCGGATCAATCCCGTGCCCGTTCACGCTGAGCGATCCTCCGATGCTGAAGATGTTGATCGACTGCATCGATTTGACCGACAGGCCCTCCTTGTCGAGAGCCTTTTGCAATTGCCACCAGCGTGCACCGGTTCGGACATTCGCCGTCTTATGTTCTTTGTCAATCGTGATGCTATTGAAGTTCCGGAAATCAAGTATCAGGCCACCATGCGTAAACGTCTGCCCACCCATGCTGTGTTGTTGCCCCGCGCACGTGATCTTCAACTTGTGGTCGCGGGCAAACTGCAGTGCATTGCGAACGTCGTCGTCGGTCGAAATCTTTACGACGCCATAGATCGCGGTCTTGTTAAGGTGGCTTGCGTCATTGGTGAACCCGCCAAGTTGTGTGAAACTGATGGGCGCAGGCTTCGGTTCCGTGAGCAGTACCGTCGGCTTCTCTTGATCGACGGTCCCAGGAAACACAAAGTCACTGTCCTTATCTTTGTCGGGAGGCGCTGCATATTCGTAAATCTTTCTCGCTCCAAATGCAAAAAATGACGCCACCACGAGCGCGATGGAGAAGACCAACGACCGCTTGCGGCGCACATGACCTCCTGATTTCCTCATGGGCAAATGAGAACAGGGTAACTGAGGAGGAGTTCCTCAAGAAGTACAAGCAGAGTGACGGTCTTGAACAGGTCTAGGACTGCGGCAACCTGGCTCGTCGTAGAGCGCCAACGCGAGAGAGATGAGGTTTAAGTTGCCTATTCTGAATGAGCTTACTGCAGATGAAATCTCTCGTTCATGAGCCGCTGCAATCGCGGTTTGTAGAGGATGTCGTAAGCCAGTTCTTTGTCGGGAAACATGGCGAGTGCGGCGCGCTTGGTACCAGCCACCAGTTCTGAAGCTTCTTCTATCGTGAGGTTGGGGTCCTGGCTGATCACCGACATGACCATGTTTACGATGACCTGCAAGCGGCGTATCTTCTGCGCTTCCTGTAGTACTTCACTGGCGTGCGCGTCTTCCAAAGGGCCCTCTTTCCGCATTCCGCGCGGGGTTTGATCGTTCGCCGCTAGTAATTAGATGTGCCGCACGAAACCGACGTTGCGCTATTGTGCTTCCGTTCAAGGGCGGGAAGCAACACACTTCGGTCACTACTAAGGTTCAGGGATATCCATCGACCGACACCGCACGACTGCGATGAAACGCATCTATAATCCGCGTGAGGAGGAATTCGCATGGCAGCCAATCCTTTACCGGATCCGAACGAGAAACTTGTCCGCGTGTTCGATGCGGAACAAGAATCGGAGGCGATGGTAGTAAGCGGGCTTCTGGCATCCCAGGGCATTGATTGCCAGATCACCGCTCTCGATGCGCCGCAAGACGTGCTTCCCATAGGCGGCACGGTCATCCTCGTACGCGAAGAAGACGCCGAGCGGGCGCGGCAAATTATTGCGGAATATCGCAGGACCCCTGCAGAAGAATCTGAAGAAGCTGCCTCAGACGATGCTGCGGTCAGCGAGGAATAGCGACCTGAGGTGTGACTCTTGTCCCGTCTAAAAGGAAGGTGGTTGCCCCTTCGGTGTCCGTCCGGTAAGTGACGACATGGTCCTGCTGCAACCGCTCCAGGACCTCGGCGCGCGGATGATGATAAACGTTGTGCGCGCCAACTGATATCACGGCAAAATGTGGAGAGACCGCAGCCAGCAGGGAGGTGGCGGTCGAGCTCGCACTGCCATGGTGCGCGATTTTCAGGACATCAGCACGCGGATTTTCTCCCTCAATGTATCGTTCAGATGCTTTTTCCGCGTCAGCCTCGAGTAGTGCCGAGGTCTTTCCGTAGCTAACTTTCATCACCAGCGATTCATCATTTCGCCGCGAATTCGATTGTGAGCTTCCATGAGCAGGAGCGAGTACGCGAACCGTCGTCCCGCCGTACGCAAACAGGTCACCTGCTTTGTAGAACTTCACGGCGATTTGGAATTCGTGCGCTTCGGCCAGAAGCTTCCCGATTTCTTCCGGAAGAATGCCTGCGGGCAGCCATAGCTCACGTGGCCGGAAATTCCGCATGATCGCGAACATCCCACCCATGTGGTCAGCGTGCGCATGAGTGAGGGCCACAGCGTCCAGCCGTGAAATTCCCCGCGACCACAGATAGGGCGAGACCACGTCTTCGCCAATGTCGAGCTGCGAGTGCGCCCAGAAGGGAAGGCCGCCGGCATCGACGAGTAGTTTTCGATTTTGTGGAGTGACCAGCAAGATGGAATCGCCCTGACCGACATCGATCGCGGTCATCTCCAGTACATTCTTGTGGATTTGCTCACGTGGCGGGATTAGCCAGATCCAGAAGGCGCTCGCCACCAGAATGACAACGCCGCAAATGGCGAGGGCACTTCGTCTTCTCAGCGTCCCGGCGCAAGCGAAGACCGCGACAGTCGCAAAAACAATAGCCGCGACACCCGGCGCCGGCACACGGATGTCCGCCAGCCGCACATCGCCGAGCCATTTCACGCTACCAGCGATTCCCTGTAAGGCGACTGCCGCAATCACTGCTGGAATTTTGGCAACTGCAAACCAGATGTAGCTCAGGCAAATTGCGAGCACCGCGGCAGGCATGAGCAGCTCAAGAAAGGGAATTACCAGCAGGTTCGCCGGCATCGCCATCGAGGTCGCGCGATGAAAATAGAAGGCCATCGGCAAAGCCAAACCGAGTTGCAGAACTGCGGACATCACAACCAGTTCCGCGAAGCCAAACGTCACGCGGAATCCAACGAGAGTAAGCAATCGTGGAATGCGCCCCGGATAAATCAACCCGATTCGGTTTAGCACCAGTCGAATGTCAAGCCGAAATTGCGCGATTTTCGGACTCAGCGTCCGGTCATATGCGACCGCGTCAAGGTTTTTCAAAGCGCGGGAATATGGCTCAATCGTGCGTTCCAGCACTGGAAGTCCAATTCCGGCTACCAGCGCCACGCACAGAAAGGTCATTTGAAAGCTGGCGCCGAAGAGTTCTTTCGGGTCAGCAATCAGCAGAATGAGAGCGGCCAGCCCGAGCGCGTTCAGCATCGCGCGGTCGCGATAGAGTAGGCGCGTGCACAAATAGACCGCGAACATCAGCGCCGCGCGCCACACCGGGGCGCCTTCTTTGGTCATCGCCGCGTAGGCGAGAATCAACCCAATCGCGCACATACTTGCCGCAGCATCGCCCAGCCCAAGCTTACGCAAAGCCCACAAAGCGAACATCGCCAGGATGCTGACGTTCATGCCCGATACGACCAGCACGTGGTAGGTTCCCGAACGCTGGAAGTCCGCGCGGGTAGAGCGTTCAATGAACGCATCCTCGCCGATCACGACCGCATCCATCAGGCCGGCGATGCGCTCCGGCCACAACGCGTGAATTTTTTCGAGAATGCTGCGATGAACGCGGGCGCGCCACCGTTCGATTCCACTTCCGCAGAAACCGGGCAGCAACTCGATGTTTTGGTATTTTGTCGATGCCAGGGCGCTAATTCCGCTGTCACGAAGATATCCGGAATAGTCGAACGCGCCAGGATTGCGATAGTTACGCGGGGCGATCAGGGTTGCGGGAAAATGAATGCGCTCGCCATAGCGAAACAGACGCATCGGCCCTGAATGCTCTTCCCAGCTATGCCTCGCTTCGTAGACACTAAGCCGAACGCCTTCCGAAACTGATTGCAACTCATTGCCGGTCTGAATGCTCTCTGTCTCGACGTCGATTTTCTGCCGAAAAGAATTTTCGCCTTCTGCTTCAATTTCTCCTTCAGCAATCACGTGCGCGGTCACGAGCACTTGGTCGCTGCTTGTACTGGGCCGGGGTGATGTATTGCCGTTATCGCGGAGCTGAATCGAAAGCGCTCCGCCGAAAAGCGTGGCGCCCAAAACCAGCGCTGTAGCCAGGGAAGTGCGGTGTCCAGAAAAATGCTTAGCCGACAAAAGAAAAACGACAGCGCCAACGATCCACCACGCTGGAGGACGCCACGCATATTGGCCAGCAATAATTCCGAGGCAGAAGCAGATCGCGACCCAGAACATCGGCTGCCGCGCGGTCACCTGTGCGGCATGTGGCGCGACAACCGGCATCTGTGCCGGTCGATTTGCGCGCGATGCTGCCGTCTCGATTTCCGGAAGAACAGCGGTTTTCGCGAGTGCCAATGTGAGGGGCAGTATTAGCGGGCGAGGTGAAAGACGCTTTCCATGTGGTACGTCTGAGGGAACAGATCAATCAAGTGGGCTCCTGCGATCTGATATCCCGAGCCGGCCAACATTTGCAGATCGCGCGCCAGTGTCGATGGATCGCAGGAAACATACGTGATCCGCTGCGGCCCCATCCTCGCCAGCGCGCGAACAACTCTTTCACCCAACCCGCCGCGTGGTGGATCGACTACGACCAAATCGGGGCGCACCACGGGAGCCTGCCCCAGGTACTGCTCGGTCGTAGCCAGCACTGCCTCTACCTCCCGCGGCGAATTGTGGCGCAGGTCAGCACGAGAAGTCTGTGACGACTCAACGGCGATTACCTGTGCAAAACTCTTGGCCAGCACGGCAGCAAATAGGCCGACCCCGGCGTACAAATCAAGGGCAAGATTACCCGACGCGCCGTCCGTAACGATCCCGACGAGCTTTTCGATCAGGAAACGGTTGGACTGAAAAAATGCGCCGGCGCTCGCGCGGTATGCCATGGACTTCGTTTGGTATTCGAGTTCGGTTATGCCGGCATTTGCCAATTTCCTTGGCTCGTTCATCTGATTTCGAAGCGGCTGCTGAAAAACAACAACTCCAGCGCAGTTCGGCAACGTTTGCCTGAGTTCTTCCGCCGCTCCCTTCGCATTATCGCCGGACGCTGTGGGCGAAACGTAAATTTCCGCGAGCAACCGGCCGTCCGCATGATCCGCGAAAAACTCTACCTCGCGAACCGACTCCGCAACTTGCCCTTTCCGACCGCTCTCCCACATGGCTGCGATTGCCCGATTAATCAAAGGCGAGCTGATCGGGCACTTCTCAACAGGCAGCAGGTCATGTGATCGAAAACGGTAGTAGCCAAGTGCGAACTCGGGGGTGGCTTGTACTTTCAGTCGAGTGCGGTTGCGATAGTTCCATTCCGGTGAAGCATGGACCTGCAACTCGCAGGGAAGGTCGAGCTTCGCAGTGCGCTTTAACGTCTCAATCAGAATCGTTGACTTGGCTTTGAGCTGGCTTGCATAGCTGGCATGCTGATAGTGGCAGCCTCCACAGCGTGCGAAATACGGGCAGCCAGGCTCAACTCGATCGGGCGAAGCTTGAAGTATCCGCTCGGTGTGTGCCCGCGCGAATCCCGGTTTGTGTTCGACTAGTTCAGCTTCAACTTCTTCGCCACTTATCGTAAACGGCACGAACACACTCTTACCCCGCCCATGCTCATCAGCGGGAAGACGCGCTAATCCGTCTCCGCCGTAAACAAGTTTTTCGATCTTGAGTTGCACGTGATCGGCCTGACTGCGATTGTAATGTGCGGAAAGGCGTGGCTCGTGGTTCGTGACTCGTGGCTCGTGGTTCGTGAAGCGTGTTCAGTGTAAGGACCAGAATCCGGTTAATCACAATCTCGCTCCAAAAGATTGCGAGTGCCGGGGACCGACCTACGGATCACCAGTCACGAATCACGAATCACGAATCACGGTGCCGACCCACATGGGCCGGGTCACATATAGAACAAGCTCAGCCTCGGCAGGCCGTATTTCTCCAGCAGCTTCTTGTGCGCGTATTGTTTCTGCAATTGCTCGATTTGCGTGACCGGCATTTTGCTTCGATACGGCGCAAGCTCACGATCGGCCTGGGCTCGCACAGCGACAACTTCGTCGTCGGGAATGGCAGCCAAGAGAACAGCGAACAGTTTCTCTTCAAAAATGGTCAGCTTTCGCTCAAGGTCTTCCAGCCGGGCTGGCAAGCCGCGCGATTCAATTTCGGAGGCAAGCTGAGTCAGGCTTGCAGAAACTTCCTGCGCCACAGTCGCAGGTGAAATCCCAGGTTTCGCGGGCAGTTTGGCAGAACCGAGCTCTGCGGCGATCTTATGTAAGAAGTCTGAAATTTCCGCGGCCTCAAATCCCTTGTTAGCCCCTGACTCTTTCGCGCTACCCACGGCCGCTTCTTTCATGTCCTCGGCGGCGGCGAGCACTTCCTGTGCGCAATAGGCCAGACTGTTCACTTTTCGACTCTTCGAAGGCCGGGCGTCATATTTTTCAAAGGTCGCATCAATGCCGCGCAGGGCTGCTTCCAGCGGGATGCCCGCGTCTTTCCAGGTCTCAATCAGGGCCCAGTCGAGCGTCGACAGCATGAGGATCGTGCCTCGCCGGCGCTGAAATGCCTCCTCGATTTCCGTGAAGTAGTTGAAGTAATTGTCCAACGGCGAGCTCTTTGCGGTCCGACCTTAGCTTAAAACAGATGGTGGGTTCTGGAAGGGCGAGTAGTCCTCACACATCTAGTCCCGCCGGTCAGCAACCGGCTGCAGTTCTCGATTCGTGAATACCGACTTGCCTCCGCTGCGTGCAAGCAGGTAGTGCGGCAACCCCGTCAACGCCTGCGGATGATCATCGTCTGCCCATACGAATACAGTCACTGGCGCGCTCCAGAGCTCTGCAAACGAAGCGGGTGTTTCGAAGACATGTGGCGCGTCGGGGAACTTGGACCCGTACCACAAATTTCCGCTGGGCTCATGCAACACACGTACGCGAGTTCCTAAATAAAAGTTTAGCGTTGAAGCTTCGTGATACTGCCCGTCGATCACGATCACATCGCCCGGTTGATATTGTTTCTGTATTGCCAACGCAAGCTGCTTCGATGACAGGATCGGCGAAAAAATCGCAAACGCAGAATGCACACAAAAAAGAAGGCCTACCATCATGGTCGCAAGCGCAAGATTTCCGTACTGCGGCTTGCGGCGGTATCGAAGCCACAGGTTCGCTCCCGCGCCGACAAGCAGGGACACAATCGCGCCAATCAACTGCGGACGGAACACGCCGAGGGCCTCAGGCGTGAGGTCAAGAAAATGCCCGAGCGAAAAGTCGTAGTCTTGCGGATTCTTGCGAAGCAGATCAGCCAAGTCGGCGCCGGAGGCCGGTGCTTTCGATGAAATCAGGAGTGCAAGCCCGACAACTGACCCCAACGCAACCATCGCGAAGAACACCCACGATGAAATTCTCCCCGCTCTCGACTCGGAGTTCGCCTCCGAGTTCGACGACACTTCTTCTTTCGCCAACCATCCACCCACAAGCAGCGCCAGCGCCGGAACCGCCGGAATTGTGTAGTACTCCTGTCGCGTCGAGAAGGTAAAGAATCCCACGGTGACGAGCGTCCAAATTGCGAAGAACAAACTCGACCGCTGCGCGCGGCTGAGATCTGTATGCCATTCGCGCACCCGCCACGGCACCTGCTTCAGTGCCTGCGGCAGAAACACCATCCATGGCGCCAGCCAGAGAATCGTGAGCGCCCAAAAGATGAGCAGCGGGACCGTGTCATACCCAGCAGGGACACGCTTGCCCAAATACCGCATAAACTGCTCATTAACAAAGTAAAACCACAAAAATCCCTTGACCGCTCCCTGGCTCGGATTTGCCATCGCAGCCAGAACATGCCAAGGCGCAGCAATCGCCAGAAACACCAGCGAGCTCGAAAGCAGACGCAATTTCAGAATGTGCCGCAGATTTCGCGTGAGCAGCAGATACAAGAAAATTGCTCCCAGCGGGAACACAAGTCCGATCAAGCTCTTCGTCAGCACGTTCAATGCGCAGGTTGCCGCAAATCCCCAGCACACCCAACGCGACGGTTTCTCCTGCTCAAGCGAAAGCAGAAAGAAATATGCGCTGAGCGCCATCCACAGGCCGACAGCAATATCGGGGATCTCAAAGCGGGTGAAGATGTACGGCCCTAACGAGGTGGCGAGAACCACGGCTGCATACATTCCGCCCCGCTCACCATTTGCATGCTTTCCTAAACTGTACGTCACCAGCAGGAGGACCAACACACAAAACACCAGAGGGAGCCGCGTGCTCCAGTCGTGCACGCCAAAAACTTCATAGCTCGCCGCGACACTCCAATACATCAGCGGCGCTTTCTCCAGATACCGAATTCCGTCTGTGTAAAGTGTCACCCAGTCGTGACGCAGCACCATCTCGCGTGCCGCTTCAGCATGGATGGTATCAACGTCGTCGAGAAGTGCCGGATGGAAAATTCCTGCGAAGTAAATTGTGGCCCACAGGAGAAAGATGAAGCCAAGAGACGAATAGCGCAGTCGCGCTTGACGTGAGGAAACTAGAAAAGGCTCCTCTTCGCCTTCGCCACGGAAGTCTGGACCGGGCAAATTCTGGCGAGGAACAGAGATTCCCATGCAGGGGAAATTATACGGGAGCAGCTCACCTTAGACGCCAGCCCTGGCCGCCGCTGCCCGCGCCGGAACGGGTTCATCCAGCACCTGGCGAATCTTCAAGCCCAGCGTCTTCAGCGAGAAAGGCTTCTCGATGAAATTGGTGCCATTCCTGTTAATACCTCTTCGCTGAAGGACGCTTTCTGCATGACCCGACATGAAAAGCATCCTGGGGCTTCGGGAACTCAGCGCATGAGCAAGGTCCGCGCCGTTCATTCTCGGCATTACATGATCAATCACCATGAGCGCGATGCCCTTATTCTTTTCGAGAATCGCCAAGGCTTCTTCGCCATCCGCCGCCGCGTACGCCTGGTATCCGAGAGAAGAAAGAAATTGCACCACCAAATTTCGCAATGGTTCAGAATCTTCTACGACTAAAACCGACTCCTGCCCGCGCGGTGTTGGTGACTGATCTCACCACGAGGCCGAGGGCTTCTTCGTCGCCGTGGTAACAGCAGGAAAGTAGATCCGGAAAGACGTGCCATGACTGGGGGTGCTCTCGGCGGAGATTGCTCCCGCATTCTGCTCGACAATGGATTTGACCATCGTAAGGCCCAGTCCCGTCCCTTTTCCTGCGGACTTGGTCGTGAAGTACGGCTCGAAGATGCGCGCCATGTGTTCCTCAGAAATTCCGTGCCCGGAATCCGAGACGGTGAGCAGAACGTGTTCTCCGGGCGTAACATGCCGGTGTCGCGCGGCAAAGTCATCGCCCAGCCTGATCATCTGCGTCTCAATCACTAAATGACCACCGTTCGGCATCGCGTCCCGTGCGTTTACCGCCAGGTTCAGCAGAAGCTCTTCAATCTGGCCCGGGTCGGCACGCACCATGCCAACATTTTTACTTAGGACAACCTCGACTTCGATGTCCTCTTCCAGAATTCGCGACAGCATGGCAGCCGTGTCCTGTACCACCCAATTGATGGCGATCAGTTGCCGCCCCTTTTCCTGCTGTTTTCCAAAGTTCAGCAGCCGCCGCGTGAGTTCTGACGCTCTCCGCACCGATGCCACAATTCCCTGCAAGTTTCGCCGTAGTGCCTCCTCATCTTTGGCATTCGCAAGTCCCATTTCGGCGTGAGCGCCAATCACCATCAGCAGGTTGTTGAAATCGTGAGCGACGCCGCTGGCCAGCGCACCGATCGCATCCATTTTCCGCGCACGGCTACGCTCGCGCGCAAGCTCACGGTCGACGGTCAGAGGGTGTCCGGTAAGCGCGAGACTGAAAACGCCGGTGTGAGGATCACGCACCGCAGTGATGGCGAGGTCAACCGGTGTCGTGTTTCCATTCTGGCAGCGCAGCCCGGTAACGCCGCGGAACACTCCTAATTCGAGCGCACGCTTTCGCATGAATTCCCAGTCCGGGGAATTGGGCAATTCGGCCGTGATTTCTCCGAATCGGCGGTCAACTATCTCGGGTACCTCGTAGCCGGTGAGAATCTCACAGGCACGGTTCGCGTACTGAATCACTCCCTTGGCATCGGTGACGAAGACCAGCTCCTGACAGTTCTGTACCGCGCGCCGCAGAGTTCGGACCACCCGCAACGCCTTGTGGTATCGACGGCGGCCGTGTACATACTTTATTCCGTTGGAGCGGCTCATGAATCTCTCGATTGCTACATCGGACACGCACCCAACCTGATGCCTGCTCTTCCGCGAACCCGTACCTTAGGTAATTTCCCGCCAGTTCTCATTCGGGAGCGCCTCATTTGGGGAATTCCGGCGTTCAGCTACTCACACGAATTCTGCTCTGTTGCTCTTATCAGCCGCTCCGGACAACGGTCATCACCAGCAAACCATCAAAACTGCTCTGCGGAAAATTTAAGATCGCGCATCGGAGCGGTGCCAACAGTTTTCCGCAAGATAACTCTTTCCTCCAAAACGGTTAGCTCACAAACACCGCCGTAAGTGAGGCGGCGAAGCTATGCCACCGGCCTTCAGCAAACCTGAAATCAAATCCATCCGCAGCTGGTCACTTGCTTGACTCCATACGAAGAGAATCCATCTCGAATCGCCGACTCGCGGCCTGAAACCGAGCCCCTGAACGGTAGCTCGGCGGCGGCGGAACCCACAGGAGAATTGGCGCGTATCGCGTACGCACGATTGCTGTGGGCCAAGCGGTTGTTCCTGGGTCGAGTCCTGTTGTTCGCATTCGTCCTGAGTACAGTCGTCGCGTTTTTGATTCCGAAACGGTATGAATCGAAGGCGCGGCTTATGCCTCCAGACCAGCAATCGAGTTCCGGCCTGGCCGCAATCGCAGCCCTCGCCGGCAGAGCGGGTGGATCCGGTGGAGGCCTTAGTTCCGCACTTGGTGGCGGTCTTGGCGGTGTTGCCGGGGACCTTCTAGGGTTGAAAACGTCCGGAGCACTGTTCGTGGATATGCTCGAAGGTCCAACGATTCAAGACGCTGTCATCAGCAAATTTGACTTGCGCAAAGCTTATAGCGACAAGTATTGGCAGGACGCGCGCAAGGACCTCGAACATCGGACGGACATCAAAGAAGATAGAAAAAGTGGCGTTATCACGATCGCGGTCACTGACCACGATCCGCATCGCGCGCAACAGATGGCGCTCGCCTACGTGGAAGCGCTTAACGGGCTGGTAGCGCAGGTGTCAACGTCTTCGGCCCGCCGAGAGCGCCAATTTCTTGAGCAACGGCTGAAAACGGTCAAGCAGAACCTCGACCTCGCTGCGAAGCAATTCAGCGAATACTCCAGTCAGAACGGAACGCTCGATGTGCCTTCTCAAAGCCGCGCGATGCTCGAAAGCGAGGCCACTCTTCAAGGCCAGTTGATCGCCGCGCAATCTGAACTCGAAGGCTTCGAGCAGATTTATACCGACAACAACATCCGCATTCGTACCCTTCGCGCAAAGATCGCCGGGCTCAAACAACAGATCGAAGCCATGAGCGGCAACAAAGCGGCATCTGATTCAAGCGAACCAGGGCTTGCGGGCGATTTCCCCTCAATCCGTAAGCTGCCGCTGGTCGGCGTGCAGTGGGCGAACCTGTATCGTGAAGCCAAAATTCAGGAGACGGTTTACGAGCTTTTGACCCAGGAATACGAGTTCGCAAAGGTACAGGAAGCGAAGGAAATTCCGACAGTAAACCTCCTGGACGCACCGCTGGTGCCAGAACGAAAGTCCTTTCCTCCTCGCGCCGTCATCATTGGGCTGGGTTCATTGCTTTCAGTTTTAATTGCGGCCATGCTCGTGGTAGGCACGGAAAGCTGGAGAAAAAACCAGTCCGCAGAAAAACAGTTCGCGAGCGAAGTCTGGAAAGAGATTGCCACTCGCAACCCCAGGCCAGGGGCCACACTGCATTCCTTCTTCGCCAAACACTCCGGCAAAAATGGTTCGAACGGTAAAGCCGCGTGACTCTGCTTTATTTCTGATCTATCCATGTCCTTCGCTGCAACTCGAACGCTTAGCCGCAATACGTTCGCTATTGGCGTCGCCA
>DAIPJJ010000232.1:0-5754 GCA_036770325.1 Terriglobales bacterium | reverse complement strand
TAGCTGCGCAGAAATCGGGTGCTCGTCTTCATAGAAATGCAGGTAGCGCTTGGCCTTCTTGTCTTTCGCGCGGAGGACGCCGTCGGCGGAGGTGAACTCGGTCATAATCAGCCCGCAGCCGCCGAGGTTGCGAATGAAGCGGCGGAAAACCGTGTCGGTGACACCGGCCATGGGAGCTAAGACCGTAGCGGGCGCGATACGGACGGAGCCGATCTGGACGGATGAAGGCACAACGGCCTGTGTGGGCCGGACACTCTTGTCCGGCAACTCCCCACGAGGGCCTGCGGCACTGTCCCAGAACTTCTTCACAGTCCTATTCTACCTTTGGGGTTGCCGCTAGCTGCGCATCCAAGTCCGCGAGTGCTGTTTCGAGCATGCCACGATGCTGGGGGTTGCAGGCCACCTGTAATTGCTGCAGGATTCGCTGGCGCGAAAGTTCCAGGCCGCGACGCACCTGTTCCGCCGCGATCTGCTCCCGCGTAAGTTGCTTGCCCCGACTGCTTGAGGACTTCGCCTGTTCCTGCTGCTGCTCGACGGATTTGCTTTCCCAGCCTCGGGCCATGGGTCAATTCTAGGCTTTTAGCGGTGCCGTCCGCTGAAGCGGGCTCCCCGCTTTGCGCCTCCACTTCCCAGCACTTACGTGCTGGGCGATCCAAATGCCGCCGCTGCGCGGCTGGTGATTCGTAGTTCTGGTCATCGCCTACAAGCGTAAGGACTGTTGTACTCGTAGTCTGCACGGGCGAGGACGCCCGTGCCCCCTCTTAGGCCGAGTAAAACTTGGGTTAGTAACTCGGAAGGTATATGCTTGCGCCGTGCGGCATGCGGCGGGGCGATCGCCCACAACTCCTCTTTATATCGGGCTGGTAATCACGCTGGCGGCGGTTGTGGCTTACTCCGCCTATGTGGCCAGACAAATCTCCGGCTTAAGGGAGCTGCAGAATAACCTCATCGATCGGAACCGTAGGGACTCGCTCCAGCTCCTGCGGATCCAGAACGAGCTGAACTCTCTCGGACTCACCATGCGCGATATGCTCGACACCGACCCGCTCGATCGCAACCAACAATATCCGCTCACCGCCTGGGAGCCGCAATTTCAGCGCATGCGGTTCGATCTCGATGATGCATTCCGCCGCGAGCGGGAAGTTTCGCAGGGCCGGACCGCCGACCAGCAGCAATATCTGCAAAGTTCTCTTGCGCAATTCTGGGACGCGGCCACCCGCATCTTTGATCTTGCGCGAAACGGCAAGCAGGCGGAAGCCCGCGAGCAGATCCGAATTTCTCTGCAGGCCCGCCTGGCGGCGCTTTCCACCGGCGTAGCACGATTGCTTGTCCAGAACAACGAAAGTGAAGAGCGTGCCACCGCCCAAGTCACCGAGATTTACAACCGCGTGGAGCGGCAGGCGTACGTCTTTCTGACGGCAACCCTGATCGCAATCGTTCTTACCAGCCTCTATCTGATTCGCTCGAACCGGCTCATTTTCAATCAGCTTGCGGTACTTTCCGAACAGCGCAGCGATCTCGCGCAGAAGCTGATTTCGTCGCAGGAGTCCACGTTGCGGCATGTTTCCCGCGAATTGCACGACGACTTCGGCCAGATCCTGACCGCGATGGGAATCATGCTGGGGCGCGCGCGCAATCAGTTGCCCGAAGGCTCGCAGCTTCGCACTGACCTGCTCGAAGTTCGCGAGACGGCGCAGGCCACGCTCGACAAAGTACGCAGCCTCTCGCAGGCGTTGCATCCAGTGACACTCGAAGAGGCAGGGCTGGAGCAGACCGTCGAATGGTATCTGCCGGTGGTGGAAAGGCAGACTGGGATTGGCATATCCTACGAGAAATCTGGAACTCCGTTTCCTGCGCACGGCACGGCGGCGGTCCATGTGTTCCGGGTTTTGCAAGAGGCTTTGAACAATGTTGCGCGGCACTCGGGAGCGAAAAAGGCCTGGGTGCGGCTGGGTTTCGCCGACGACCACCTGAGCCTTGAAGTCGAGGACCACGGCAGAGGATTTTCTCAGAACGGTGCGCGACAGGGCATCGGCTTGGTTGCGATGCGCGAACGCGCGGAATTGCTGGGCGGGAAGGTCGTGATCGAACGTCCCGCTGAAGGTGGCACCCTGGTCAGAATGATCGTGCCGAAAGAGCAATTAGAGAATGCCTGACGATCAAATCTCGGTGTTGTTGGTGGATGACCACAGCCTTGTGCGGCGTGGCTTTCGGCGCATGCTCGAAGATGAGCCGGACATTCGCGTGGTCGGAGAGGCGAGTGATGGAGAGGAAGCACTGAAACTCGCGCGCTCGCTCAAGCCGCAAGTTGTCGTCATGGACTGCGCGCTTCCCGGAATTAATGGCCTTCAGGCGACGCGAAAAATTCTGCAACTCATGCCTGAAACGCTTGTGCTCATGCTGAGCATGCATACCGAAGATACCTGGGTACGGCAGGCGCTCGAAGCCGGCGCCCGCGGATATGTTCTGAAGAACGCGATGGACCTGGAACTAAGCTCCGCCATTCGACGGGTCGTGAAGGGCGAGACCGTGCTCGATGGACAGCTTGCCAAGGAGCAGGCGTTGAAAGGCGAGCGCAATGCCGGACTCACGCCGCGTGAAGTTGAAATCCTGCAACTGATCTGCGACGGCAAGTCGAACAAAGAAATCGCCGGCGTACTCGACCTGAGTGCCAATACCGTCGCCGTTCATCGCGCAAACATCATGGACGCGCTCGGAATCCACAAGACGGCCGAACTGGTTGTTTACGCCATCCGCAACGGGCTGGTGAACGTTCCGTGAACCGGCGGTCGTTTTTCAAAAAAACTCTTCTCGGGTGCCCCATCCTTGTCTCGCCCGGTTTCGGCGAGACAGCGTGGGGATTTTCCTCTGTATTTGCTCAGAACTCACTCGGCTTCCACTTCACAGATGTCACTTCCTCCGCCGGAATTCAGTTCAAGCACAATAACGGCGCATACGGCGGCAAGCTTTTGCCGGAAACCCTTGGCTCCGGCTGTGCTTTTATTGACTACGACAATGACGGATGGCAGGACATCCTGCTTGTTAACAGCATGGATTGGCCGGGGCACATAAATCAGCGCTCTACGCTGAAGTTGTATCGCAACAATCGCGACGGAACATTTACCGACGTGACCCGCGCGGCCGGTCTCGACATTGAAATGTATGGAATGGGCGTCGCGGTCGGCGACTATAACAACGACGGATTTCCCGACATTCTGATCACCTGCGTCGGCCAGAACCGGCTGTTCAAGAACACCGGCAAAGGCACGTTCGTTGATGTAACCAACTCCAGCGGCCTCGGGAAGCGGCAAGCGTTTAGTACTTCTGCCCTCTGGTTCGACTATGATCGCGACGGGCTGCTTGATCTTTTCGTGTGCAACTACGTGAAGTGGTCGCCCGAGCGCGACGTCTTCTGCAGCCTCGATGGCAAGCACAAATCGTATTGCACGCCTGAGGCCTACGTCGGCCAGACCTGCTGGCTATTTCACAATCGGGGAAATGGGACGTTCGAAGACGTGACTGCCTCAAGCGGAATTTTCGATACCAGTTCGAAGTCGCTGGGCGTTGCCATGTTCGATTACGACAACGACGGTTGGCCCGACCTGCTCGTCGCCAATGACACGCAGCCGAACAAACTGTACCGCAACCAACACAATGGGACCTTCAAAGATGTTGGCGTCGAAGCGGGCATCGCCTTCAGCGCCGAAGGCAAAGCACGGGCCGGAATGGGAGTTGACATTGGGGATTTCGAGAACTCTGGACATCCAGGGATTGCGATCACCAATTTCGACAACGAGATGATTGGGCTGTATCGCAGCGAAGGCGGCGGAACTCTGACGGATATTGCGGTGCAGAGCGGCGTCGGCTTGCCTTCAAAGACAACGTTGGGTTTCGGGTGTGCATTCGCCGATTGCGATCTTGATGGCTCGCTCGATTTGATCGCCGTGAACGGCCACATCGATGACACGGTTCGAAATGTGCGCAACGTCGGCTACGCCCAGCCGCCACAGCTTTTCCTGAACAATGGCAAAGGAAATTTCCATGAAGTTGGTGCCGATGCCGGAGGAGGTTTCAATCAGCCGAAGGTCGGTCGCGGGCTGGCGGTCGGTGACTTCGATCGCGACGGCGATTTGGATGTTTTGATAACGACCAACAACGGGCCGGCATATCTTTTTCGCAATGATCAAGGAGCCGGGAACCGCAGCATTCGGTTCAAACTCGTCGGAACGAAATCGAATCGCGATGGGATCGGCACGCGCGTAAAGATCTTCGCTGGCGGCGTGATGCAAACGCGCATGGTCCACAGTGGATCGAGTTATCTTTCGCAATCGGAGTTGCCGGTGACGTTCGGAGTCGGAAAGCGCGACAAAATTGAACGAGTGGTGGTTGATTGGCCAAGCGGTAGAACGGAAGAATTCAAGCAACTCGCGTCAACGAAGTCCTACAAAGTGGTTGAGGGGCAGGGGCTTACGCCCGATTCGCCGGGCTAATACTTTTGGAGTATTGCGCTTTTGTCAGGCCAGCGCGAATATACATCCAACGTCCTCATACAACATGGCCACCTCCGGCCGACGATTTGAGGAGTTCAACCCACGAAACTAAAGCCGCCTCCACGAAGGCGGCTTTGGTTTTTTGCGCCCAACTTCTTTCGCCGCGGATCGACGCGGATTTTCGCGGATCAAAATCCTTGAATCAATCTGCATAACTCTCCCTACCCGAACGACTGCTCGTGCGTATAATGTTCGGTTCCTGAACTCCACGTCGAGGATCTTCATGGGCAATTCTTCCGATCCGCTTTCTTCTTCGCGCAGAAATTTTCTTGCGACCACGAGCGGTGTGATTGCCGGTGCAGTCGCTGCTCCACGCGGTCTCTCTGCGACAACCTCGCAGGCCGACGACAATACTGAGAGCGCCGCTTCGAAGACACGCCGCAAAACGCTGATCGGTGTTTTTGATCCAGCATTTCCCGACCTCACGCTTGATCAACTGGTCGAAAAATATCAGCAACTCGGAGTCGAAGCGGCGGAGATCGGCACCGGCGGCTACCCGAATAACAAGCATTGCCCGCTGGATGATCTGATAGCTGATCCTGCAAAATTGCGCGCCTGGAAAAAGAAATTTGACGACCACAATATTCACATTGGGGCCCTGAGCTGTCATGGGAATCCGGTGCATCCGGACCAGAATGCTGCGGCGCTGGCCGACCAGACCTTCCGCAAGACCGTGCAGCTCGCGCAAAAACTCGACGTGAAAGTCATCGTCGGATTTTCCGGCTGCCCCGGCGGCAATCCGACCGACAAAAATCCGAACTGGATTACGTATCGCTGGCCGCCAGAATATGCTGCCGCGCAGGACTGGCAATGGAAGGAACGCCTGGTGCCGTACTGGAAAGAGGCCGCCAAGTATGCGCGCGAGCACGGGATTCATCGCATCGCCCTCGAGATGCACCCGAATTTCTGCGTCTACAACCCGCTTACTCTGCTCAAGCTGCGCGACGCGGTAGGCGAAGAGATCGGTGCGAATAACGACCTGAGTCATCTGTTCTGGCAAGGATGCAATCCGGTGGAAGTGATTCACATGCTGGGCAAACAGGGCGCCATCTATCACGCGCACATGAAGGACACGGTCCTGTTCCCGGACAAGGTCGGGAAGTACGGCGTGCTGAATTTCATCTTCGAAAAGCAGGACCTGAAGACTGCCTCGGATGCGTTCCGCGCCGTCGGCTACGGGCACAGCGCGAGCACCTGGAAAGAC
>DAIPJJ010000047.1:8215-25003 GCA_036770325.1 Terriglobales bacterium | reverse complement strand
TGGCTGCGCGTCATGATGAACGAACTCACGCGGATCAACTCGCACCTGGTATGGCTGGGCACACACGCCATGGACATCGGCGCGATGACGGTATTCTTGTATTGCTTCCGCGAGCGCGAAGAGGTCCTGCGGTTGTTCGAAGCAATCAGTGGGCAACGCATGATGACCTCGTACTTCCGCATTGGGGGAGTAGCGCTCGAGCCGCCGCTCGACTTCTTTGGTCGCGTAAAGAAGTTTGCCGATATCTTCCCCGGGCGTGTCGATGAATATGAAGGCCTTCTCACCGGAAATCCGATCTGGGTGATGCGAACCAAGGGTGTGGCGAAAATTTCCGCCGAGGATGCAATCGCACTCGGCGCCAGCGGCCCGACCCTTCGCGGCAGCGGTGTTGATATCGATCTGCGCCGCGACATGCCTTATTCGAGCTACGACCAATTCAAATTCAAAGTGCCGGTTGGCAAAGAGGGCGACGTCTTCGAGCGATATATGTGTCGCGTCGCTGAATTACGCGAATCGATTGGAATTGTGAAGCAGGCGCTCGAGGGAATGCCCTCAGGCCGCGTGAAGGCTGATGCTCCGAAAGTTGTCCTGCCCGATCGCGAGAAGATGAAGACAGAGATGGAAGCGCTCATCTATCACTTCAAGATTGTGACCGAAGGCTTTGCGGTGCCTGAAGGCGAGGTTTATCAGGCTATTGAGTCTCCGCGCGGCGAGATGGGCTATTACGTGGTGAGTGACGGCTCGGCGAAACCGTATCGTGTTCATATGCGTTCTGCCTGCCTGGCGAACATGCAAACCCTGCCCAAAATGTGCGAGGGAAGATTGATCGCCGATGTGGTGGCGGCAATTGGAAGCATTGATATTGTTTTAGGTGAAATCGACAGGTAGTTCTCTGCGATATCTTTGCGATCGTTGCGGTTAAAAGCTTTTGAAAGACCCTTAACCGCAGAGTCCGCAGAGCAGAATTGAGTTCGCCGAGATAGATCAGCCGCGAAGCGGCGACATTTAAATAGCCCAGGGCGTAAGCCCTGGGTAGGTTGGCAGCAAGACAGAGTCCCGCTGGGACGGCAGAAAAGCAGATTCCTCACCGCTAAAGCGGTTCGGAATGACAGCAATATAGTTATAGAGATGCGTTTTTCGGACCAATTCGAAGCACGTTTCACGAGGATGCTTTCGCACTATCCGACGAAACGGTCTGTGCTCGTGCCAACGCTGCTTTTCGCGCAGGACGAGGTCGGCTTCCTCTCGGATGAGGTCATTGCCGAGATCGCCCAGCGGTTAGATTTGACTGTGCTCGATGTGCACAACGTGATCAGCTACTACTCGATGCTGACCACCAAGCCTCGCGGAAAATTCAATGTACAAGTATGCACGAACATTTCCTGTTTACTGCGCGGCGCTGACGATTTGATGGAACACTGCGAGAAAAAACTTGGCGTCGGACACAAAGGCGTGACTCCCGACGGCACTTTTTCGCTTGAAGAAGTGGAGTGCATTGGCGCATGCAGTTGGGCTCCGGCAGTCCAGGTCAATTACGATTTTCACGAGAACCTGACGCCGGAAAAGATGGACAAGGTTTTGGACGAATATAGAAGGAAGGCAACACAGTAATCTGGCGATTTGGCCATCGGGCGATCGGGCGATCTGAAATCACCCGATGACCCGATCATCAGATGATCGGATTCAATGGCTGACTTGGTTTCCCATCCCGACGAGGTAAAGGTTATCTCGAAGCGCTTCGGTCAGGGCGCGACGAACATCGACCGCTACGTCGAACTCGACGGTTACAAGGCCGTGCGCAAGGCGCTGGGCATGCAGCCCGAGGCGATCATCAATGAGGTCAAGAATTCGGGGCTGCGCGGGCGCGGCGGGGCGGGATTCAATACCGGATTGAAATGGTCGTTCGTTCCCAAGCAGTCAGCGAAACCGAAATACATTCTGTGCAATGGCGACGAGAGTGAACCTGGCACCTGCAAAGACCGTCTGATTTTCGAGCACGACCCTCACTCCGTGATAGAAGGCGTCATGATCGCCGGAATCGCCGTTGGCGCGCACAAAGGGTACATCTACATTCGCGGCGAGTATCGCTACCTCTCTGAGATCATGCAAAAGGCGATCGCCGATGCGTACGCGAAAGGCTTTCTCGGCAAGAACATCTTCGGCAGCGGATACGATTTTGACGTTTACTGGCACGGGGGCGCGGGAGCATACGAGGTCGGCGAAGAGTCAGCGTTGATGGAATCGCTGGAAGGCAAACGCGGCGTTCCGCGCATTCGGCCTCCATTTCCGGCCGTGGTCGGCTTGTGGGGTGGTCCGACGGTCATCAACAATGCCGAAACGCTAGCCAGCGTTCCGCCGATCATTCTGGGCGGCGCCGAGTGGTATGCAAACCTGGGTACGCCTAAAAATGGCGGCACTCGCCTGTTTTGCCTCAGCGGAAACATCGCGAAGCCGGGTGTCTATGAACTGGCGATGGGATATAACCTGAAAAAGATGATTTATGACGTCGGTGGCGGAATTCCAAACGGCCGCAAGCTGAAGGCGGTAGTGCCAGGGGGATCCAGTTGCCCTTTATTGACCGCCGACGAAATCGACCTCGCAATGGATTTCGACACACTGATGAAGGCCGGCAGCATGCTGGGTTCTGGCGGAGTTGTCATCGTTGATGACGCGACCTGCATGGTCAAGTTTGCACTGCGCATCATGAAGTTCTATCAGCACGAAAGCTGCGGATGGTGCATTCCCTGCCGCGAAGGCACCGACTGGCTGAAGAAAACTCTCAAACGCTTCCACAGCGGCGGAGGCATTAAAAAAGACATTGATAATATTCAGTACTTGTCGGAAAACATGCTGGGCCGGACATTCTGCCCCTTGGGAGACGCCGCAGCGCTGCCGACAATTTCGATTGTGAAGAAATTCAGAAAAGAATTCGAAGATCATTTAGAAGGTAAGCCGTGCCCGTTTGAGAAAGCAGGCGCGGTAGAGCAGTTGCCGGTATTTGCATGAAAGCTGTTAGCCATTAGCTCTTAGCTTTTAGCTTGACCGGTTCGGTTTGGCTAAGAGCTAAAAGCTAACAGCTAAGAGCTGCGAAAAATTTCATGGCTGAAGCGCCGAAATCCGTAAACATCACCGTCGATGGCAAAGCTGTATCCGCCCCAGCGGGCACGCTGCTTATTGAAGCCTGCAAGACGGTCGGCATCGAAGTGCCTTCGTTCTGCTATTACCCGAACTTATCGCTGCAGGGCGCGTGCCGCATGTGCCTGGTGCGGATCGAAAAAATGCCGAAGTTGCAGACAGCCTGCACGACGGGCATCACCGAGGGAATGGTAGTCACGACCGATAGTGACGAAATCCGTCAGGCGCGCAAGAGCATGGTCGAGCTGCTGCTCGGAAATCATCCACTCGACTGCCCGGTTTGCGACGCAGGTGGTGAGTGCGAATTGCAAGATATGACGTTCTCCTACGGCGCTGCAGAGTCGAAATTCATTGAGCTCAAAGCGCATCGCGAAGAGCAGCAGTGGTCGCCGGTGGTCTATTTCGACCGTCCGCGCTGTATCTTGTGCTATCGCTGCTTGCGTATCTGTGGCGAGGGCATGGACGTTTGGGCGCTCGGCGTCGACAACCGCGGCGTCGTCTCAACCATCGTTCCCAACAAAGAAGATCACCTCGAGTGCGAAGAGTGCGGCATGTGCATCGATATCTGCCCAGTCGGCGCGCTCACCTCAGGTGCTTATCGCTATAAGACTCGACCGTGGGAGATGAACCACGTCGGCACCACCTGCACGCACTGCGGCGACGGATGCAAGACTACTCTCGGTGTTCGTCGTTCCGATACCGGCACGGAAATCGTACGCGGCGACAATCGCGACAAGAGCGGCATCAACGGCGATTTCCTTTGCATTAAAGGACGATACGCTTTCGACTTTGCCAATCATGGAGACCGCCTCACGCAGCCTCTCATTCGCAAAGGTGGACGTCTGGTTGCTTCAACCTGGGAAGAAGCTTTTGAATACATCGGCAGGCGCCTGCGTCACATTCTCGATCGCGAAGGCGGACGCGCCATTGGTGTGATTGGCTCGACACGCACGACGAACGAAGAAAATTATCTTCTACAGAAGTTTGCTCGCGTGGCGCTGGGCACGAACAATATTGACCATCACCGCACGGCGGATTATCCGGCGTTGGCTGCGGCACTCTCTAAAGGTCAAAATCCCCACCCTGTCTCCGCAAAAAGCGCGGAGACAAGGATGGCGCACCCCAATTTAACGGCCAGCATGCGGGACGTCTATAACGCGCCGGCGATTCTGCTGATCGGCAACAATCCTACTGATGAACACCCGCTCCTCGCCTGGCAGATCCGCAACAACGTGCGGCTGCATAATGCGCGGCTTTATGTGGTGAACTCGCAACCGATCAAGCTGCGCCGGCAAGCGGCCGAGTTTCTGCAGATTCCAGACGGAGCGTACAACGATTTCGCAACGTACTTATCCGGTGGTCGCGGACAGCAAGACTGGGGACGGTTCCGCGAAAGCCTGGCGCGCGAGCAGAATCTGATCGTCATTTTCGGATCAGAAGTCGTTGGCGGTGGCGTACAGGCGCTGGCGAAGTTTGCAGCGAGCATTAGCGCGAAACTCGTCTGCCTCGGCGATTACGCCAATTCTCGCGGTGCGGCGGATATGGGACTCTATCCCGATCTTTTGCCGGGGTATGTTCCGGTTTCGGATGGCAACGCCTTCGGCCAGGAGTGGGGCGCGCTTCCGACTGCTCCCGGGCTAAACATCGCGCAGATGTTCGAGGCGGCAAAAGCGGGTCAAGTGAAAGCCCTCTATGTGATCGGCGCGAATCCGGTCGAACGGCTGAACATTGATCCTGCCAGCTTGGCGAACACATTCATAGTTGTGCAAGACATGTTTCTGACCGAGACCGCAGCGCTCGCTGAAGTAGTGTTGCCGGCGGCGAATGCTTATGAGAAAGCTGGCACGTTCACGAACACGTGCGGTGACATCCAGATTCTGAAAAAAGCCGGCGAAGTCGCGACTACCAAGCCGGACTTCGAGATGATCGTGCGCATTGCGGATGCGATTGGGTTCGACGTTCACAAGCTCGTTCCATTCGGTCATGGCGTGCGTGCGGACATGGGCCAGTCGCGTGGAGCGCAATCCGGCGAAGCCGACCGGCACGCAGTATGGCTCGAAGCGCATGGGCTTGAGCCGAAGATGAATCCGTTCGATCCGTTCGCGACGCTTGATGAAATCCAGCGATTGGTGCTGGGCTACGACGTCTCGCGGGTGGAACTCATTGCCGGCAACGATCAGCACACTTCGATTGAAGAGATGGGGCCCGGCGCGGCGCAGGATGCGCGATTGATCGTGCCGGCACACAACAATCTTTTCAGTTCTGGAACCGTTGGACGTTACTCGAACACCCTGAATTCTGTTATTGAAAACAAGAACCCTGAACCGGCGGAAGTTCCGGCAGATTGAAAGCAGTGGGCAGTGGTCAGTGGCAAGTGACCAGTGGCTAGTGTCGCTGGAAACTGTTACGTACAGGAACTGACCACTAGCCACTGACAACTGATCACTGATTTGAGCATAACTCTCTTCATCATCGTCTCGGTCATTAAGATCGCACTGGTCTTGTTCATTCTTTTGACCGCGGTCGCTTACACGGTATGGCTGGAGCGCAAAGTCGTCGGCCGCATGCAAAACCGCTGGGGCCCCACGCGTGTGGGGCCATTCGGACTTTTGCAGCCCGCGGCTGACGGCGTGAAATTTCTATTTAAAGAAGACCTGACACCGCCGCACGTTTACAAGCCGCTGTACATCGCCGCGCCGATGATTGCGGTGATCTGCGCGGTCACCTCCATCTCTGTCATTCCGTTCGGAGACTGGCTGCACATTGGAAACATCAGCACGCCATTTCAGATTACGGATCTGAACATCGGTCTGCTGGTGGTGCTTGGCATTACCTCGCTTGGCGTTTATGGGGTTGCGCTATCCGGATGGTCTTCGAACAGCAAATACTCTCTGCTCGGCGGATTGCGTGCGAGCGCGCAGATGGTCAGCTACGAAATCGCGCTCGGACTCTCGCTTGTCGGCGTACTGATCCTGGCGGGAACGTTCAGCCTTCGCGAAATCGTCGAAGCCCAGTCGGGACACTTCTGGAACTGGTACATTTTTCGTGGCGGTCAGATCGTTGCCTTCTTTATTTATTTGACTGCCGCCTACGCCGAAACCAACCGTATCCCATTCGACTTGCCGGAAGCTGAAACCGAGTTGGTCGCTGGCTATCACACTGAATACAGCGCGATGAAATTCGCCATGTTTTTCATGGCGGAATACGCGAACATGATCACGGTCGCGTGCCTGGCATCGCTGCTGTTTCTCGGCGGCTGGAGTGGGCCAGTGTTCGGTCCGGATTGGCTGCAGCAACTTTTGCCGATCCTGTGGTTCGCGCTGCGGATATTTGTTTTTCTCTTTATCTATATCTGGGTTCGCGGAACGTTGCCGCGGTTTCGCTATGACCAACTGATGGCTTTCGGCTGGAAATTTTTGTTGCCGATCGCAATTGCGAATTTAGTGATTACGGCGTTAGTTGTGGCGGTGAAATGAGTGATTCGTTGCTCGTGGTTCGTGGTTCGCAGTTCGTGGATAGCAAATGTTACTGGTCACTAGTCACGAGCCACTAGCCACCGATTTTCTATGTTTCATCTGATCCTATTTTCGGTTTTCGGCGTGATCTGCGTGGCGGGCGCGGTGAACCTGCTCCTGCAGCGGCACCCGATCAACAGCGCCTTGTCGCTGGTGGTCGTAATGGGATCGCTCGCTGTCGAATTTCTTCTGCTTGGCGCAGAGTTCGTCGCCGCGATCCAGGTCATCGTGTATGCCGGCGCCGTAATGGTGCTGTTTGTCTTTGTCATTATGCTGCTGAACGCCGGAGAAGAGGAACGCACGCGCGGCAGTCACGTCGCCTATTTGCTCGGTGTTCCCGGCGTGGTTGCGGGGATGGTGATCGTCTGCTGGGCCCTGCTGACCCGTTCGAACGCCGGTACGGCGTCAATTGGAGCGCTGCCCGGCCATCCTCGTGAAATCGCGCAACTTCTCTTTCATCAATTCTTATTGCCATTTGAGGTCACATCCATTCTGGTGTTGATCGCCATTATGGGCGCGGTCGTACTCGCCGCGCGGCACGAATCTTCGCAGCCGAGGAAGGAGGATTAGTGGTCCCGCTTTCTTACTATCTGGTGCTGAGCGGCATTCTGTTTGCCTGCGGAGTCACTGGTTTTCTGATCAAGCGCAACATCATCACCATATTTATGTCGATCGAGTTGATGCTGAACGGCGTGAATCTTTCCTTCGTGGCTTTCGCTGCACATTGGCAGCAGTTGAGCGGACAGGTATTCGTGTTCTTCGTAATGGTAGTGGCCGCCGCTGAGGCTGCAGTCGGTCTCGCGATCATCATCGCCGTCTTTCGCACACGGGAAACCCTCAATATTGATCAGGTGAACCTGCTCAAACTATGACGCCCAACCTTCACCTCTGGCTAATCCCAGTTCTGCCGCTTGTGGGTGCCGCAATCAACGGCTTCTTCGGAAAGCGCTTCTCGCGGCGACTCGTGGCGACGGTGGCGCTTGTCTTCAGTGGCGCGGCATTTGGGATGGCGCTCTGGATCGCGGCCCAATTCTCTTCCCTTGCGTTGCCACACATCGAGTTGGTCACCAGTTGGCTGCGCTCTGGAAATTTCAGCATTGACTATTCGTTCGCTCTCGACCAGCTTTCGCTCGTGATGCTGCTGGTAGTGACCGGCGTCGGGTTCCTCATCCATGTCTACTCGGTCGGCTACATGTGGGAGGAAGGCGGCTATTACCGCTTCTTCAGCTACCTGAACCTGTTCATGTTCTTCATGCTCACGCTGGTACTTGCGAGCAATTACCTGCTGATGTTCGTGGGCTGGGAAGGCGTGGGACTCGCGTCGTATCTGCTGATTGGATTTTTCTTTCTCCGCGATTCGGCCGCAGCCGCAGGCAAAAAGGCGTTCATCGTCAACCGCATTGGCGACTTCGGATTTTTGATAGCGCTGTTCCTCATCATCAAGCATTTCGGCAGTTTGGATTTTCAAACAGTCTTCGCCGCAGTAAAACCTTACGCGCCTGAAACCGCTGGCGCAGGCTTTCTGACGGCGATTGCTCTTCTGCTGATGCTTGGCGCATGCGGCAAGTCGGCACAAATTCCGCTTTACGTTTGGCTGCCGGATGCGATGGAGGGTCCGACGCCGGTCTCCGCCTTGATTCACGCTGCGACCATGGTCACGGCAGGCGTGTACATGGTTTCGCGCTCGCACGTAATCTTTGAGCGCGCGCCGAGTGCGTTGATGGTGGTCGCCATTATCGGAACCTTGACTGCATTCTTCGCAGCAACCATCGGCATCGCGCAAACCGACATCAAGAAAGTTCTCGCGTACTCCACCGTCTCGCAGCTCGGTTACATGTTTATGGCCTGTGGTGTGGCTGCGTTCTCGGCTGGAATTTTCCACCTGATGACGCATGCATTCTTCAAAGGTTTGCTGTTCCTGGCTGCGGGTTCAGTCATTCACGCTGTCGGCGGCGAGCAGGACATGCGCAAAATGGGCGGCCTGCGCAAGAAAATCCCGTGGACATTCTGGACAATGACGATTGCGACATTTGCAATCGCAGGCATTCCGCCACTCGCCGGATTTTTCAGCAAAGACGAAATCTTGTGGCGCGCATATCAGACAAGCTGGATTTACTGGCTGGTCGGCGTGTTTACGGCATTTCTCACCTCTTTTTATATGTTCCGTCTGTGGTTCATGACTTTCTTCGGTGAATACCGGGGAGCGGCAGGGGCTGAGCACGGGCATGAAGAGCATGCTGGGCATGGAACGCATCTGGGTCGCGACGATTCGCGGGTGGGGGCGCCCGCGCCACGCGGTCACGGTCACGGCGGAATTCACGAGTCTCCAGCGATCATGCTGGTGCCTCTGGTGATTCTCGCCCTGCTCTCTTTTGTCGGTGGATGGATCGGCGTTCCGGGTTCGCTCGGCGGCGGAAATCACTTCGACAAATTTCTCGGCCCAGTTTTCCGCTCTTCCACTCCAGTGGTAAGTACCGACCACGCGCAGTCCGGCGAAGCGGCGCCTCCGGAACAACAAACTGAAGGCGCGGAGCCGAAGACCGGACACAGCACGGAATTGATGTTCACTGGAATCTCAGTTGCTGCGGGATTACTTGGCTTATTGCTCGCATGGGTGCTCTATGGTCGGCGTACGGATCTGCCCGACCGGATTGCGGCTTCCATACACGGCTTGTACACCACGGTCGCTCACAAATACTGGATCGACGAGCTATACGCCTGGTTGTTCGTTAAACCTCTGATTGCGATTTCAGGAACCGTTTTCTGGCGTGGGATCGACCAGGGAGTGATCGACGCAACTTTGAACGGCAGCGCCGATAGCGCGCGCGAGCTATCGGATGAAGTTCGCCACATGCAGTCCGGCAATGTGCGCTCGTATGCCGGATGGGTTGCAATCGGAGCGGCAGCAGTCATCATTTATATGGTTTGGGTGGGCCTGCACGCACAATGAACTGGCTCGACAACAATATTCTGACGCTAGTAACGTTTGTGCCGGGTGTTGGCGCTGCGTTACTGCTTTTCTTTCCACGCCGCCATCGTGACATCCGGCTGTTCGCACTGGTCGTCTCTCTGCTGACATTCGTGATTTCGCTGCACCTGCCCGCGCACTTCAATCGCAACCTCGGGGGCTTTCAGTTCGACAAAAATGTCGCGTGGATTCCCAGTCCCAACATTCACTACCACATGGGAATCGACGGCATCTCGATGTGGCTGGTGGTGCTGACCACGTTTTTAACACCGCTTTGCGTTCTAATTTCCTGGAAATCGATCCACGAGCGAGTGAAGGAATTTTTTATCCTGCTTCTGGTGCTGGAGACGGCGATGATCGGTGTCTTCGTCTCGCTGGATCTTTTTCTCTTCTATTTTTTCTGGGAAGCGACGCTGATTCCGATGGCGTTGCTGATCGGCATGTATGGCCACGGGCGGCGTGTGTATGCGGCCGTAAAGTTTTTTCTGTATACGATGATCGCCTCGGTTTTCATGCTGGCCGCGATCCTGTGGCTGTATGCAAACACCTCGCCGCATACGTTTGACTTCGTAGCGATCCAAAATGCGATCCAGCATGGCGAACTGGCGAACCTGGCAGGCGCCGCGCGTTGGTTGTTCCTGGGATTTTTCATCGCTTTCGCGGTCAAGGTTCCGTTGTTCCCGTTCCACACCTGGCTTCCCGATGCTCACGTCGAGGCGCCCACTGCAGGATCTGTGCTGCTCGCGGGAGTTCTGCTGAAAATGGGGACATATGGATTGCTGCGGTTCAATCTCGGCCTGTTTCCTGAGCAATCCCGCGCAAATGCCTCGTGGATTGTAGTTCTCGCGCTGATCGGCATCGTTTATGGCGCGCTGGTTGCGATGGTGCAGCCGAACATGAAAAAGCTGATTGCATATTCTTCGATCAGCCATCTCGGATTCGTCGTACTCGGAATTTTCAGCTTCACGCAGGCGGGACTGAACGGCGCAGTGTTCGTGATGCTGGCGCACGGAGTCTCAACCGGTGCGCTGTTTATGCTGGCGGGAATAGTTTACGAGCGGCGGCACACGTACGAAATCTCGGAATTCGGCGGGCTCGCAACACCAATGCCCACGTACTCCACATTTTTTCTGTTCATTGTCCTCGCCTCGGTCGGTCTGCCGTTGCTGAACGGATTTATTGGTGAATTCCTCGTCCTCAGCGGCGCCTTCCAGGCAAAGATGTGGTGGGGAATTGTCGGCGCTACTGGGGTGATCTGGAGCGCATGTTATCTGCTGTGGATGTATCAGCGCGTGTTCTTTGGCACAGTGAAGCACGAGGAGAACAACTCCCTCCCCGATCTCAACCTCCGCGAACGGGTTGCGTTGTGGCCCGCTGCCGTGATCGCACTGGTGATGGGAGTTGCACCATTGCTCTGGCTGAATGCCATTGATCCCGCAGTGCACAATGCGCTGGCGCCATTCACGCAAACCATGACTCAGGTGATCAGCCGATGATGGCATTTCAAGCTACGCAAGCGTTACCTGGCGGGGCCGACTACGTCCGCATTCTGCCGGAAATCGTGCTCTCGCTTTTCGGCATGCTGGTGATGTTCCTCGACCCCATCGTGGACGAGCGCCGCAGCCAGCGCACGCTGGGCGGAATCGCTTTGGCCGGCGCGATTGCTGCGCTTGCCGCAACCATTTACCAGGCGCAGCAGCAATTCTGGGGCCTCGGGTTCTGGGAGATGGTCAGGGTCGATCCCTTCAGCATCTTCTTTCATTTCGTTGTCGCAGCGGCCACCATTCTCGTCATTCTCAGCTCGTATGAGTACATGGAAGTGCAGCAGATTCGCGCAGGCGAATACTATGGCCTGATCCTGTTCGGCGCGGTCGGCATGGCGCTGATGTCGTCAGCAGTTGAACTAGTTCTCATCTTCATCGCGCTCGAAATTTCATCGATCTCAACTTACATTCTCGCTGGATTCCGGCGCCGATCGGCGATCAGCAGCGAATCTTCCGTCAAATACTTCCTACTGGGATCGTTTGCGACTGCATTTTTCCTGTATGGCGTAGCGCTGATGTTCGGCGCGACCGGCTCAACCAGCATTGCGCGAATTAGCGCAGCACTCTCCCAGTATGCGGGAGTGGGGCACGGTCCTTTGTTGGCATACCTTGGCGTCGCGCTCATGTTCGTTGGCCTGGGATTCAAAGTAGCTGCCGCGCCATTTCATATCTGGACGCCTGACGTTTACGAAGGCGCGCCTTCGCCGGTTGTAGGATTCATGTCTACCGCCCCGAAAGCCGCGGTCTTCGCGGTGTTGCTACGAATCATGTTTGAAGCGCAGGCACCCGGCCGAATATGGCTGATCTGGGTCGCGGCTGCGCTTTCCATGACTATCGGCAACATCGCCGCGCTTGTGCAGGACAACGTCAAGCGCCTACTTGCGTACTCTTCCATCGCGCATGCGGGATACTTGCTGGTTGCAATCGCTTCCCTGCCCGCTAACGGGATCCCAGCCGCCATGTTCTACACAGCTTCCTACGCAGCCATGAACATCGGTGCGTTCGCGGTGGTGGGACACTTCGCCGGAGCCGGCGAGCGCTACGTCACAATCGAAGACTACTCCGGACTGGGCCGCCGCTCTCCCACCCTTGCCGCAATTCTCACGGTGTTCCTGCTGTCGCTGATTGGTATTCCCATTACCGGGGGATTCTTCGCGAAGTTTTACGTTTTCAGCGCCGCGCTCCAGGGCGATCATCCGCTGATCGGGCTCGTCATTATTGGCGTGCTGAACAGCGCAATCGCTGCCTACTACTACCTGCGCATTATCGTTTTCATGTACATGCGTGAACCGCGCGAGGACGCTCGCGTCGCACCGATAACCCCAGGGCTCGGGTTAGCGCTTGGTTTGAGCCTGGCCGTGACTATCTATCTGGGAGTACTTCCTGGCCGCGTTCTCGAGTATGCAGCGCGTTCGGTTGAGCTTCTGCACTAATTTCCGCAAGACCTTTTACAAACAAAGGCAGCAGTCGCCAGGACTGCTGCCTTGAATGTCGATCCATACACCCACGAGAGCACGGATCGAACTCGAACTACTTAGGCCAGTGGTTCACCACGTTCGTGACGTTCGGAGTTCCTAAACCAGTCGCGAAGTCCCAGCCACCTTGAGCAGGGTATGCAACTTGCTCCTTCTTGTTGGAGGTGGAAAGCACGCCATAGGAGTCACCATTTGGCAGGAAGCAGTTGTTCGTCCCGAAGCATGGCACATCGATGTTGCCGAGTGTCACGTCGTGGTAGTAGCACGTGCTTCCCACGGTATTTCCCTTGTTCGCACTGCAGGTCGTCAGTCCGAACTGATCTGGCTTGTTAGGAGTTCCATACTGCGCCGAAGCAAGTGCATAGTAACCGGGAGCAGGATTGCCCTGACGACCGGCCTTCTGATTGATCAGCGCCTGAATGCTGGCAAATTGCGGGGCCGTGAATGACGTTCCGCCTGCGCTGTTGAAGAAGGCATTCACAGGAACAGAGTAGTCGCACGGAGCTCCGCCTTCGGCCAAGTGAGACATGCAGAAGAGTATCGCGTGGTTCCAAAAACCATTCGACGCAAATAGCGAAACGTCAGGCAGGTTACGCTTGCCGTTTGGTGGAACGCCAAACACATTCTTCTGCCAGGAAGGCTTGCTGTAAACGAAACTCGGGCCGCCGCTTGCTCCACTGATGTCGAGGAAGTTCATTCCCGTCGAACTATTGCAGAAAGCAACGCCATCGGAAAACCCGAAGAAGCTAAACAGAACGCTTCCCGCGCAGGAGTCGTTCCACGTCATCTCCGGAACATAAGACTTCGCGGACTCACCGGCAGCGCTGTTGCTTGCCTTCCAGTACTTGCTATTTGTGTTCGAGAAAGTATCGGAGAAATCAGTCCCGCCAGCGGCGAAGTTGTAAGGAGTAGAAGCAAGCGCGTTGACGGCGATCCCGCCGATTGCGAATGCTGAAGTGTTGAAATCGTCGCATCCGGCAGCGGCTCCGTCGCCGGTTGAGACAAACACCGAAACTCCTTCGGCATCGGCCTGCTGCCACAATGCATTGATAAATTGATTGCCCGCTGGCCCCTGGGCTGCTTCGCATCCGCCAAAACTAAGGCTCATAATCGGCGGCGGAGTCTTTTGATCAAGCAGGTTTTGAGCGGCAATAAACGCTCCAAAATTCGTGCTTGTATTGGCGCAAGACTCCAGATTGACGCGCGCATCGGGAGCAACCGCGCCTGCCCACTCTGCGTCCAGCGCCGCTTCTCCTTCTTCGCCGTTCTGTCCGGGATCGGTACATCCTGGCCCAGGATGGCCTTCGCCGAAAGTTCCAGAGAAGGACGACAGCCCGAAGGCTTTGCGGAATGTGGCGACGTCGGTCGGTTTTATATCACTGATTTCCAGCACAGCAATCGTCTGCCCTTTGCCAGTGATTGGGTGCTTGCCCGAGTAGAGCGGCGAGACGTTGTAAATTTTTGCGAGGTCGGCCGGAGCTACATCGAATTGCGTAGTGTTATTGAAACCGTCAGGGCATCCGGTACATGGGAAGGTGAAATTTGCCGAGCGCTTCTTCAGCAGCGGCTTGGGCATGAAATCATTGAGCGAAGAAATTCCGACGACGACAGAAGCGAGGGCGGACGGAATTTCAATGTCGCCATTGTTCGAGATATGCCGTTTCCCATGCACGTTGAAGGCATGAATTTCCGTATGGAACGCGTCACGCACTTGAGCAGCGTTGCCGGAAACATCAATGACTAAGCCACTTTTGTGGATTGTATTGACGCGCAATCCATGTGAGTTGAGCCATTGCGCGACGGTGTTGATTTCGTCGCGAGAAGGACCATAGAGTCGACCCAGTTGATCTGCGGTGAGCCACTTGTGGTAGTTCGCAGAACTCGGATCATGCAACTCAGCACTGAACTTATCGAATGCTTTCTGCTGATCGGGGCTGCGGCGGAGAATTAAGAACATGTGTTCCATCGGCAGGCTGTCGGAGACAGCTCCTTGATCAAACTCTGCTCGTGCCATTGGATGAGTAGTGCCTGAAACCCGGGACAATTCCGATTCATTGACCGCTTTCGCAATGCGGTTCTCTGCTCCGAACGCGAACGTCGATAAAGTGGTCAGAAAAAGAGCGGCAGTTGATAGCAACGCAAGAAACGGGATGCGCTTAAACATTTCTGCTCCTTAAAAAGTCAAGGTTGGTTGGTTTCTAAAAGGTGAGTACGGTCAGAAGAATCCCGAATGATTTCGAAACGCGGGCACGGCTGGCAGGCGAGACTCACAGGAATGTACCGCAGAGTGCCGTATTCTCCTGTCGCATAAGGAAGCTTGTCAACGTTCGCCGAAGTGTAGGAAGGATGCTCTACAGCAGTTGCTTGAGAGGCGCTAAGGTGGGAACGTCGGTTGCGGTCTAATCTGCTGCTTTGGCGCTTGGAATTTCCGCGCTGATCAGCTTCATTCTGGGCTCGCGATCGAGGGCGGCCAGCAACTCACGCATAATGTGATCGTCGATTTCGGCGGCTTTGCCGATTTCGACGGGATAGCGCACCGCGGCTTCAATCCCGGAACCGGTGTAGTGAAGGCGAATTTTGGGTTTAAGTTCAGCGGTAGAAATCGTGCTCAGGTTTCGCTCGAGTTGCCGGCTTTGGGTAGCGATAGCTTCGCGATAGTCGGCGAGGGCGGCATCCACTGCCTGGACAATGCGTTCTTTCGCCTGATGGTAGTCGGTCTCAGCCGAGAGTGTGAGCTTGAGTTCGTGCCAAATGAAGTTCGTGCCCGGAATCTGCTTGAAGATTCCAGGGCCAGCCTGGAAAACCACGGAATTTGAAAATGCGACGACGCGCCCGCTCGGCTGTGAATCGGCGGGCCCGCCCAGTTCCATCAAATGAATGCGCACAAGTCCGATGTCGACGACTTCGCCCGTCACTCCCGCAATCTGCACGCGATCTCCGACACGTAATCCGTACCTGCCGATGAGGAAGAAGTATCCAACAATCGAAGTGATCACGTTCTGCATTGCAACTGCAATGCCCGCCGTAATCAATCCCGCGAACGTGACCGCCGAGCCCAACTGGCTGGCAAATGTGAGAATCACGATCAGCACAACTGCCGTCCAGACCACGACCCGGCGAACCAGCAGTATCTGGTAACGGCGGCGGGTATCGTGGACATAGCGGAAGCTGGCGCGCCGCCACATCTCTCCAAGTCCGAACACAATCGCGATCATCACAGCCAGGACGCCAAGGCGCAGAACAAGCTGCTGAAGCTCGTCACGCTCTTCATACCGCACCGACTCACGCCAATTCCTGAGAGTGCTTTGATAGATTCCGAGCAGCACGCCCACTTTGCTGAGCGGAAGCAACGTACTTGTGACCTGCTTGAATTGTGCAGTAAGCGCATCGAGTTGCTGTGACTGCTGGTTCAGCGCAGATGGGTCCGTGGAATCAGCGGCCACGAGTTGATCGCCTTGTTGAATCAGACGTCTCAGTTCGGAGGTCAAGGGGTCGCGAAGAACATCCGCGCTCTTCTGGAGATTGGCGGTCAACGCGAGTTCGCCATCGATAGAGCGGACTTTCTCCGAAAGGTGGATCAGGTCGGTCGCAAGCCCCCAAAGTCCACCTGGCTGCGCCTTCGAGGGTAAGGTGGTTGGTACTGAAGAAGACGAGCCAGCCGCGGACTGGTTCTGCGAAGAAACAGAGATCCCGCTCAGAGCTGGTGGAACTGATCGCGCCAGCTCTTCGACTTGCGCTTTCAGCCCGATCTTGGTGCCGCCGCTGCTCGATGCGACAAATTCGACCAGAGTCTGCAGAGCATCGTGCCGCGCGTTCAGCAATCCAAGCTCACTCTGAAGTTCGTCGATCTGCGGCTGAAGTACACGACGCTTCGCCGGTGAAGCTCTGGTCAGTTGCTCACGACTGGTTTGCAGTTGTGAAGTTGTGTTCTGGATCTGCTGTTCCACTCTCTGAACTGCGTCGTTCAGGCGCTGATACTGGGTATTCGCCTCCTGCGGCGTGCTGGTCTGCGGAGTTGCACGGCGCCGGCTCTGCAGTTGCGCCACATTGCGGGCGTAGTCGAAGGCCTGCTGCACAGTCTGGTCGGCGACGCGTCCGTTCTCTTGCAAAAAGGTAAGGTCGGCAGGCTCAGTTGCCAATTTCTGCTCGGT
>DAIPJJ010000047.1:0-8115 GCA_036770325.1 Terriglobales bacterium | reverse complement strand
GGCTCGACCACCAGCGAATACGTGGGCACGCCAACCACCATGAACGACTCTTCGTCAGAATCGAAGTCTGCATCCGTGAAGACGCGATTGGCATTTATGGCCGCCAATGGTTCAAGTAGTTTTTTCGTACTCGCTTCGAGATCTGTGCGTCCGTAAAGCTTCAATCCGAGCAGCTCCTGAACTCCGGCGTCGGTGTTGAACACAGCGCGGATGTTGTCCAGTTCCTGCTTGTGCTGCTGCACGTAAGCGCGAGAGCCGAGATCGGACTGCTCCTCTCCAGAAAAGAACACGAAACGAATCGTATGCTTTGGCCGAATGTTGAGTTTTTTCAAAACGCGAGCAGCCTCGAGAACGGTGGCAACCTCTGCGCCATTGTCGTTGGCGCCTTGCGCGGGATCCCAGGAGTCGAAGTGAGCAGTGAGAAGAACCATTTCTTTGGGATCGGAACCTGGCAGATCGGCGACGACATTTCTCTCGGGGACCGGACCGCTGCTGAACGAGTTCTGCACGTTCATGCGCAGAGTCACTGGCCCGTGCGAAATCAAGCGGCGAAGCAGTGCCGCGTCTTCAGCAGCTATTGAAAGAATTGGCAGCGGACCGCGTGGATAAATGAGAAATGCAGAGGTGTAGAGCATGCGGTCGGGCTTGTCGGAGACAATGAGCATCGCCGCCGCTCCGGCGTTCGCGAGTTGCTTGGCGAGCAAGTTCCGAGTGGCAACGTAGAGCGTGGAACTGATGCTGCTCGCCAGATCGACGAGAACCGCTGCTCCACGCACGTTTGCAGCCAACGGCGAATGTCCGTCGCCTGTGGATCCGAGATCTGCAATTGGAACTTCAATCGTGCCGTTGGTTCCCGGCGCCCAGCCATACGACGCAATATAGAGATCGCGCTGAATCGGTCTAATCACCTGACTTGAAGCGGGACCGTGCGTCCAGCCGGGGTTGATTTCAAATTCTTCAAAATGCGCGTTGTCGAATCCGGCTTCCTTCAACGTCTTCAGAATTAATTGGGATGTCGCGTAAGACTCAGGCGTGCCTGTGATTCGGCCGCCGATGCCGTCAGTGATTTTCTCCAGGAACTCAGACGCTCCGCCGCTCAGCAACGAATAACCAACGATCCGGGCAAGTTCATCTTGCGCTTTCGATTCCGGGAGTGAAACCGTTTGCCCGAATAAAACCGCGGAGGTGAAGAACAGGAAAGTAGCAAAAGCAACCGGCCGGAGCATTCACACCTCTCGAGAAATATTTGGATTTCGGCGCTGATGAATCAGGAGCCTGAATATATCATTTCGACGACCGTGCAGTCGTCGCTCAGGGGAGTGTTGCCACAGAATTTCGAAACTGCGGAAAGGATTGCTTTCATGTCTCCGTTTTTTGCGGCGGATTCCAGTCGTTCGTTGTCGAAAAACTCGCCACTCGCATTCTCCGCTTCGGTGACGCCATCGGTCACCAACACCAGACGGTCACCTGCATGAAAGCTGAAATGATCGCTCTCGTAAGCAGCGTCGGCTAAAAGGCCTACTGGCAAATTGCCGTGCGCCGGCCGAATCACCTCATTGCCGCAGACCATGAGAGGCGGGATGTGACCACAGTTAACGAATTCGAGTTCTCCATCGCGGCGCAAACGGGCAATGATCACCGTCGCGTACTTCTCGCCGATATGCTTGCTGGTAAGAAATCGATTCGCCGAGGCCACAATCTCGGTGAGCGGAGTTCCTGCAACCAGTTGCGAATAGATCATCCCCTGAAGTGTTGACGCGAGCAGGGCGGCGGACACTCCTTTTCCAGCGACATCGGCGAGCACGACCGCCAACCCTTCGTCTGTGCTGACGGCATCGTAAAAATCTCCTCCAATATCTCTGCAAGGCAGGTTCTTGCCATCCAGCCGCGCGTAAGGCACTTCTGGAATGGTAACGGCCATAAGGCGCTGTTGGATGGAAGCCGCAATGGCCAGCTCCTGCTGATAACGCCGCGATTCTTCTTCCGCCTGCACCAGCCGCGCATTCTCGATCAGCGATGCGGCCTCAGTCGCGACTACATGCAGAATGTCTCCGCTCACTTTTGAAATGTCCCGCGATGCGAACCGGGAGTCCACGTATAGAGCCCCGATCGCTTCACCAGTAGCAACCGGCTCACTGTCCCCCCGTCCGCGAGTCTGGACTTGCAGTTTGCGTAATGGAATACAGATGACCGTCCGCAAGTCGTAGGCAACAATGCTCTGCCGTGCCGCCAGCTCGAGTGATCGGCTGGTATCACTCAGCAGAAACTCGGAGTTCGATCGCAAAGCGTCATCAAGAATGGAGTGAGAAATTGTCTTGTCATCAAGCAGCAACTCGCCCTTGGAGTTGCGCCCAGCGGCCAAGCGAAGCTCGGCATTCTTGTTCTTCAGGAAAACGTATCCACGTTCAGCGCCAGTGAGCTTCAACGTTGTGTCGAGCAGCGTTAGCAGAATTTCATCGAGCACAGCCGTAGTGTTGAGTTTGCGGGCAGCTTCAAGAAATATTTTGGTCTTTTCGAGATCACTGACTTCGCCCGAAATGTGAATTTCCGAAATTTGGCTCAGGAAATCACGCGCTGAATTTGAGCGTCCCTGCTGAGGATGAAATATGGCGTAGATAGTGTCGCGGGCGCCGAACTCAAGGCGGTCATTCCGCTCCAATTCCTTGCGATCGACCCGCTCGCCATTCACGAATGTTCCGTGCTTGCTGCCCTGGTCCTGGACGTAAAAGTTGCCATTTTCCGAAATGACGAGAGCATGATCGCGCGATACGCGAGGGTCGGCAATAACCAGGTCCTTGTCCATCTTCCGGCCAATACTGAAAGGCGTGTGGTCGAGGTATAGAGTTCGCTGCTCACCACCGTGGACGAAGATCAAGCTGGGGAAAACGCCGGAACCGGCTGTCGAGATTTGGCCTGTGGGGTGGGCGGACATGCTGGCCTGTTGAGCTACCTACGATAATGCCAGCAATTCTGAAAGGGGGAAAGTGCGGACTTCGCCAGCGACTACCGAACAAATTCAAAATCCCCACCCTGTCGCAAAGGCAGCGACCAGGATGGGGAACCCTCGTGTGTTTTGTTCCGTTAGATTGCTTTGCGTTCCTGAGCAATGCTTTCCGAAGATCGATCTGAGGCCGGACCGACCGTACACGTGGTACACGACCGGGTAATGTCCCGTCGCCGCTGACGCAGACGGTCTTCGAAATTCAACCAACGAGCGCCGATTCCGGCACCACTGGACTCAATTGTGACGGCATCCGAGCCCGCGGGAACAATGCGGGAATCAACTTCGGCGCGCTCGCTCGGCGTAAGCTGGCTGCCGATAGAACCCGACTGCTCCGGCATTTCTTCCGGTGTCGGTGTTATGTCCCGATCCGATCCCTCACGATGCTGCACAGGTCCCGCATGCCAGGCTGAATCGAACTTCTTCTCGTAGCCCTTCCATTTCTCGTCCGAATTCAGATCTTCTTCCTTGTAGCGCGGGAAACTCTCGACTTGCTGTTTATCGAGATTGACGGCGAAATCTCCATCGTGCTCGGCAGAAGCGCGTAGCCATTTGGGAGCAACAAGAAATGTCTTGTTTGAAAACCACCCGCCGGTGTCGACGACCACATACCTGATGGCTCCCGTCGAGTGATCAAAAATTACGTCGTCAATTTTCCCGAGTTTCTCGTCGTTGCGGCCATAAACCGTCGCGCCGCGAATATCATCTTCAGTACTGAGGTCTTCAAAGCGATAGTCGCGTAATAGGCCATAGTGGGGCATACATCCTCCTGAGCGGGACTCGGCTGAGTTCCCGGTTTTTAGGCATACTTTCTCACCGGCCTTAAGATGCATGGCCTAAAGCTCGCGGGCGCCTTGCACTTTTGAGATTGATGGATTGAATACGTCCATAGAAATTCACGTAAATTGCTGGTCTATAATCGTGTTCTGGCGCTTCCCTGAAAATCATGCATTTGTCCCTCTTCCCTGCTGTTTTTATCGGCGGCGATATCGTTGACCTCGTCCGCGAAACGGGTGCCGTTGCTCAAGCGGTGCTGGTAATTCTGCTGGCTTTCAGCCTGGTCTCCTGGTCCATCATTCTTTCGAAATGGAGTGTTATCAAGCGCGCCCGCGTGCAGAGCGGCAGGTTTTTGCGCGCATTCCGGCGGGCCCAGCGCCTGCAGGACATGAACGCAGCTTCGGAGCAGTTCCGGCCGAGTCCTTTGGTGGGAGTTTTCCAATCCGGTTTCCGTGAATTCGAACGCCAGGTCGGATCGACGGGAACGCTGAGGAACCCACTCTCAGTTCAGCGGGCCATGCAGATCGCGTCGTCAGAGGAGATGACTCGGTTCGAGCGCAATGTCCCCTGGCTTGCGATCACCGGCGCGGTAACGCCGTTTATTGGCTTGTTCGGGACCGTGTGGGGCATCATTGACGCCTTCCATGGCCTTGGCACCAGCGGGGCTGCTACCCTGCGCGCGGTCGCGCCGGGAATTTCAGAAGCGCTGATTACCACCGCGGGAGGTCTGGTAGTCGCGATTCCGGCCGTTATCGCCTACAACCTGATTGGCGGGTCAATTCGCGACTTCGCGGCCCGTTGCGATGATTTCGCGCTCGAAATGCTGAATGCTGTCGAGCGCCAACCGGTTGCTTCGCGCATCCCCGAAGAGGTGCGTCGTTAATGGCGTTTACCGCACCGAATGGCCGCACACAAATCGCTCTCGCCGACATCAACATCACGCCTCTGGTGGATGTAGTCCTCGTGTTGCTCATCATTTTTATGGTGACTGCGCCTGTGCTTCAGTCGGGCATTGAGGTTTCAGTGCCGAAGACGCGCACGGTCAAAGAAATCACTGAAGAGCGCATGGTGATCAGCATCGATAAGCAGCAGCGCGTGTTCCTGGGAAGTGATCCGGTCAACATCAACGAGATCGGCACGAAGCTGCGGCAGAAGGTGCGCGATCCTCAGCATCAGTCGATTTTCCTGCGCGCCGATGAAGATGTGCCGTTCGGGGCCTTCGCGACGGTCATGGATGCCGTGAAACAGTCGGGCATCACGAACGTGAGCATCGTCACCCAGCCGCTAGAGACGCATGGCAACCGGTGAGATTTTTTTCGAGCACGAGCGCTGGGGTCATAACCTCGCGTGGTCGGCTGCACTGCACGTTGGCGTGACCGTGGCCATCATCGGATATGCCTTCATTGCCCACAGCGGGCATGGGGCGAACTGGGGCGCTGGTGGCGGCGGGAGCGCGATGGGAGTTTCGCTGGTGAGCAACGTGCCGCTTCCTGCGAATCCGACTCAAACGCAGAACGTGCTGGCAACCGAGTCGAAGGGAGTTTCGAAATCGCAACCGAAACCGGCGGTAGAGGAACCGGAAGCGATTGCGATTCCAGAGAAGAATGCGAAAAAGAAGCCGGTTCACCAGCCGACGGAGACGCAAAGAAAGCCGCCACCAGAACCGCAGCAGGAGGCCAACAATGTTGTGCCTTTCGGCGAAGGTGGACCAGTCAGCGGGCCATATTCGCTTTTCAGCGTTGGCGCGGCCAAGGGTGGATTTGGATTCACGGGCAATGGCGGAGACTTCGGTTCGCGTTTTGCGTGGTACGTCCGCGTGGTGAACCAGAAGGTCTCTGAAAATTGGCTCAAGTACGAAGTCGATCCACGAATTCAGACGGCGAATCGCGTGTACGTGACGTTTGATATCGACCGGAGCGGGCGGCCATCGCACATACAAGTGGAGCAATCGAGCGGCGTGCCGTCACTGGATATTTCGGCATTGAGGGCGCTGCAAAGAATCGACACTTTCGGGCCGCTGCCTCCCGACTATTCGGGCAGCAAGGTCAGCGTGGAATTCTGGTTCGACTTCAAGAGATAGCGGAACCAAATTATGCATAGGCGGTTATTGAGAATGCAATTCTCTCGTAATACGATACATTTTACTTCTGCGATGTTGCGCAACTTCTTCGCCGGTTTGTTGCTGCTTGGCACACTTCTGCTGATCCATATTCCCATTGCCTCCGCGCAGGACTGGATCAAGACCGGCACTGGTCTGGGGGTTGAGCGAATCCGCATCGCTGTTCCCGACTTCAAAGCTTCGACGCCCGACCCCAAAAATACCGAACTGCTCAAGACCTTCAACGACACACTCTGGAACGATCTCGATAACGCCGGGATCTTTGAAATGGTTTCCAAGAGTTTCTACCCGATGGTCCAAATCGGCGCTCCAGCGGACGCGAAGCTCGATGTCTGGGGTGCGCCTCCGCCGAATGCCGCCATGCTGGTCTTCGGCAACCTGGGCGTCACCGGAAGCAACGTTACAGTGCAAGGTTGGCTGTTTGACGTGAAGAACACAGCTTCGCCTCAAGTGTTGGGCAAGCAATACACGGACGCGGCCAGCCCGAAAACAGTGCGGGTAATTGCCCATAAGTTTGCCAACGAAATTATTTTCCGGCTTGGCGGCGGAATCAACGGCATTGCCGAAACAGAGATTTATTACGTGAGCACGCGCAGCGGACACAAGGAAATCTGGGGAATGGATTACGACGGATACGACCAGCACCCAATCACGACACTCGGTACCATCGCACTCTCCCCGCATGTTTCTCCCGACGGATCGCGGCTGGCCTTCAGCTCATTTACCGGCGCCGGCTGGGAGATCCGGATGTTTTCATTTGACCTGAACCGGCTGGTCTCGTTCCCGCGCTTCGCAGGCACGAACCTCTCGCCCGCGTGGGCGCCAGACGGAAGCAAGCTGGCGTTTTCATCGTCTCGTTCGGGCGATCCAGAGATTTACATAGTGGATCAATCCGGAGGAAACGTACACCGGATCACGAATTCCAGAGGGCCAGACGTATCGCCGGTGTGGAACCGTAAGACCGCCTCGCAGATCGCATGGGTTAGCGGCCGGACCGGGCTGCCGCAGATCTACATCATGGGCTCGGATGGAACGAACGTGCAGCAAATGACCGATCAAGGTTATGCGGTCTCGCCCTCATGGTCACCGAACGGCCAGTTCCTGGTGTTTTCGTGGATGCGCCACTACGGCCCGGGAGCACCTGGGTCGCAAGACATCTACATCATGGATGTGGTGAGTAAGCAATGGGTGCAGTTGACCCACGATGGCGGAAGGAACGACTTTCCGTCGTGGTCGCCAGATGGCCGGCACGTCGTTTTTCAGTCAAATCGTTCGGGCTCGTTACAGATTTGGTCGATGCTGGCCGATGGAAGCAATCAGAAGCAGTTGACGAATTCGGGAAGCAACTCGGAACCTGACTGGAGTTGGAAGTAGATTTGTCACTTGTATTTACAGCAGAGTTCCTGATATTGGTTGGATTAACACTGCTTTCATGAAAATTGAGACGCGCTTCAAACGCGCAAATATTCGGGAGGAGAATTTTGAAACAAGCTACGCTTAGAAGTTTAGCCTTGAGCCTCGCGCTGAGTGGCATCATATTTCTTGGCGCGTGTCATAAGAAGACCGCCCCACCACCACCAGCTCCGCCGCCGCCACCGCCGCAGCCGACCGCGTCGTTGACCGCGAGTCCGGATACGGTCGACAAAGGTCAGTCAACAACGCTGACCTGGCAGACGTCGAACGCCACAGATGTCAGCATCGACAACGGCGTGGGCTCCGTGCAGGCGAGTGGCTCGCAGCAAGTAAGCCCGACTGATTCGACCACCTACACGCTGACTGCCAAAGGCGAGGGCGGATCACAAACCGCCACTGCGCGCGTTACGGTGAATACTCCACCACCGCCGCCTCCGCCGCCGGCGGCTACGGTGAGCGATGAACAATTGTTCTCGCAAAACGTGAAGGACATCTACTTTGACTATGACAAGTCCGATGTCCGTCCCGACCAGCAGTCGTCAATCCAGGCTGATGTTGCATTTCTGCAGCAGCATCCCAACATCAGTTTCACGGTTGAAGGACACTGCGACGAGCGCGGGTCGACCGAATACAACCTGGCCCTCGGCGATAGCCGAGCCAGCGCGGTGAAGAATGCACTGACGGCAGCCGGAATTTCAGCCGACCACGTCAAAACGACCAGCCTTGGCAAAGAAAAACCGTTCTGCACCGAGTCAAACGAAGCTTGCTGGCAGCAAAACCGGCGCGGACACTTCGTTTATTCGAA